>JBFLKL010000243.1:0-8728 GCA_040883175.1 Synechococcaceae cyanobacterium
ATCGGCAGACGCCGCCCCGCTGCCGCAACCCACGCAACCGCAACCACGACCACGACCGTCCAGCTGGCCTGGCGACCTGGTGCTGGAACCTGATGAACGGGCTGAGCGTGGTGATCGCCACCCGCAACGAGAGCACGCACCTGCCGGCCCTGCTGGCCCAGCTGGCGGAGCAGCCCCGGCTGGTGCGGGAGGTGCTGGTGGTGGACGGCGGCAGTCACGATGCCACGGTTCTGGTGGCACGGCTGGGCGGGGCCCGGCTGCTGCGCTGCCCGCCCGGACGGGGCCGACAGCTGGCCCTGGGAGCCGCCGAGGCCCTGGGCAGCTGGCTTCTGCTCCTGCATGCCGACGTGCGCCTGCCGTCGCGCTGGGGCACCTGCATCGCTGAGGCGATCGGGCATCACGGCACCGACGACCGGTCAGGGGAGGCGCTGGCCTGGTATTTCGAGCTGGCCATCACCGGCCGGGACCCCGCCCTTCGCCTGGTGGAACTGGGTGCGGCGCTGCGCAGCCGCTGGCTGCAGCTGCCCTACGGGGACCAGGGTCTGCTGCTCAGCCGCAGCCTCTACGCGGCAGTGGGCGGGATGCGGCCGCTGCCGCTGATGGAGGATCTGGACCTGGCCCAGCGCCTGCGCAGGCAGGCCAGCCTGCGCAGCCTCGGGGCAGCCCTCACCGTGGACGACCGCCGCTGGCGGCGGCTGGGGGTCTGGCGCACCACCCTGGCCAATGCCGCTCTGCGGCGTGCCTGGCGCCGAGGCGAATCCCTGGAGGTGCTGGCCAGGCGCTACTACGGTCGCTGATCGCGGCGCTGCATCAACGGACCTCAGGGGGCGTACCAGAAGGCGCAACGGCGCTGCAGGGGTTCCAGTTCCCAGCCCTGGCCCTGGTAGAAGCCCACGACGCCGGGGTCGGCGAACAGGCTCACCCGCTCCACCTCCAGCTCGCGCAGCTGGTCGAGCACGTAGGCCATGAGCGAGCGGCCCAGCCCGACCCCCTGGTAGTGGGGATGCACGGCAACATCCCACACGGTGGCCTCCACAACCCCGTCGCCGGTGCAGCGGGCAAAGCCCACCAGCCGCGGCAGACGCGGATCATGGCGCCACAGACCCACCCGCAGCAGACTGTTCTGGAGCGCCTTGCGGACGCGCCGCAGGGGGCGACGACTCCAGCCCACGGCATCACAGAGCTGCTCGAGTTCGAACAGATCGATGGCCCGATCCCTGCTCAGCACCAGACTCAGCTGGGGGTTGGGCGTCTCGCAGAGGCGATGACAGGGCCCGTAGAGATGGCTGAGCAGGTCCACCGGGGGCACGGCGCCGCAGACGGGATGGCACGATCCTGACTGATGGACATCCCGGCCCGCGACGCCCCCTCCGCCCCGCGCCCGCTGCTGGTGGGGCTGCATGGCTGGCTGCTGTCCGGACGGCTGTGGGAGCCCCTGGCCCGGGAACTGGAGCCCCGCTGGCAGCTCTGGGCACCCGACCTGCCGGGCTTCGGCGACTGCCCGCGTCCCCGGGGCCTGCAACCGAGCCTGGCCAGCTACGGCGCCTGGGTGAGCGAGCAGTGCCGCCGGCGTCATCAGGGTCCGGTGGTGCTGATGGGCCATTCCCTGGGGGGCAGCATCGCCCTGCACGCCGCCCGGCACCTGGGCGACCGGCTGGCGGGGGTGGTGCAGATCGCCGCCGGCGGGGGGGTGTATCAGCCGCGCCCGTTCGCGCGGGTGCGGCGCGGCGGCTGCCTGGTGCTGCGCTGGCGTCCGCGCTGGCTGCTGCAGGTGCCGGGCAGCGACGCCCTGCGCAGCCCACTGCTCGCCGACCTCCGGGCGGCCCGGGGGCTGCTGGCCTGCAGCATGCGCCGCAGCGCCGTGAGCGCCCTGCCGCGGATCACGGCCGAGCTGACGGTGCCGAGCCTCTGGATCGCCGGCAGCCGCGACAGGGTGATGGAGCCCCGCTACGTCCGCCATCTGGCGGGCTACGCCCCGCAGCATCAGGTCACCGTGCTGGACGGTGCCGGCCATCTGCCGATGCTGCAGATGCCACAGCAGCTGGCCGAGAGCCTCAGCGGCTGGCTGGAGGAGCTGCCGATGGCGGAGGTGCGATCGCAGCCGCAGCCGAGGCCTTGGGAGACCCCCGAGCCGGGCGAGAGGCGGCGCTGAGGCGGACGCCGGCAGCCTCGCTCAGAGGGCCGCCAGGCCTCGCTCCTGCAGGTCGGCCAGCTGGGCGTAGAGGCCGCCGGCGGCCCGCAGCTGGCGGTGGTTTCCCTGTTCGATCAGACGGCCGCGGCGCAGCACCAGGATGCGGTCGGCGGCCTCCACGGTGGCCAGGCGATGGGCGATCACCACGGCGGTGCGCTGGTGCAGGAGCCGCTCCAGATCCGCCTGCAACGTGGCCTCGGTCGAGGGATCCATGAAGGCGGTGGCCTCATCCATCACCAGCACCGAGGGGTCACGGATCGCCACCCGGGCCACCGCCAGCAGCTGCCGTTCGCCGGAGGACAGGTTGGCGCCGCGCTCGCGCAGTTCGGTGGCCAGACCATCGGGCAGCCGGGCCAGCAGGGGCGCCAGCCCCAGTTCGCTGCAGAGACGACGCAGCTCGTCGCTGGGGATGGCGGCATCGAGGCGCAGGTTGTCGGCCACGCTGCCGCTGAACAGAAAGGTGTCCTGCAGCACCACGCCGAAGCGGCGGCGGAGGGTGTCGATCGGCAGCTGGCGGATGTCGACGCCATCGAGGAGGATCCGGCCCTGCTGGGGCTCGTAGAGCCTGCAGAGCAGCCGGATCACGGTGGTCTTGCCGGAGCCGGTGGGTCCCACCAGGGCCACGTGTTCCCCCGGCGCGATCCGGAAGCAGAGATCGGTGAGGATCGGCTCGTCGGGGCGGTAGGCGAAGGACACGTTCTCGAAGATCACCTCGCCGGCACTGCGGCGCTGCGCGCCGGTGCGCAGGGCCAGGGCCGAGCGCTGCTCGTGGGGCAGGTCGTCGATCTCGATCGGTTGCTCCAGCAGCTCGCCGATCCGTTCCACCGCCGTCAGGCCGCCCTGGATCTGGGTGAAGCGCTCAGCCAGCTGGCGCAGGGGATCGAACAGGCGCTGGGAGAAGAGAATGAAGGTGGTGAGGGTTCCCAGGCCGAGGGCACCGGTGGTGACCATGGTGCCGCCGAGGGCCAGCACGGCGGCCACCGCCACCAGGGCCACCCACTCGATGAAGGCGGAGATGGCGCTGTCGTAGAAGATCGTCCCCGTCACCGCGCGGCGGTAGCGGTCGGTGGTGTCGGCGAAGCGGGCACTGTTCACCGCCTCGCGGCGGAACATCTGCACCACTTCCAGCCCCTGCAGGTTCTCCTGCAGGTCGGCGTTGAGCTGACTGAGCTCCTCGCGCACCCGGTAGTTGGCCCGCCGGTAGCGCCGCTGCAGCCAGAGCATGCCCAGCACCACCGGCACCTGGGCGGCCAGCAGCAGCAGACCCAGCCGCCACTCGATCAGGAGCATGGTCACGGCGATCACCGCCAGGGTGACCAGGTCGGCCAGCACCCCCACGGCGCCGCTGCCGAACACCTCGGCCAGGGCGTCCACGTCGCTGGTGAGGCGGGTGAGCAGCTTGCCCACCGGCGTGCGGTCGTGGAAGCGCAGCGACAGCGCCATGGCATGGGCGAACAGGTCGTCGCGGATGCGGGCGGTGAGCCGCTGCCCCACGGCCTGGACGTTGAAGGTCTGCAGGCCCTGGAGGCCGAGGCGCACCAGCACCGCCGCCAGCAGCGCCAGCACCAGCAGGCGCAGGGCGGCCGGCACCGGCAGGCCCTGGAGCCAGGGCAGGGTGGGTTCGGCCCGCAGCACCGAGATCGCCTGCCCAACCAGCAGGGGCTGCACCGCCGCCGCCGCCGCCACCGGGATCAGCAGCAGCACGGTGAGCAGCAGGCGGCGGCGGTCGCCGGCCACGTAAGGCAGAAGCCGCAGCAGACGCTGACGATCGAGGTAAGCCATCAGGCGGTCAGCGCCGCGGGCACGGCGGCGGCACCGGTGGCGGCGACCCGATCGACGATCGCCTGAATCCTGCCGTCATCGAGACGCAGGGCAAGTGGATGGGCCACCAGGCGGGCAGTGGAGTGGAACAGATCCTCGATGGCGATCAGTCCGTTCTCCTCCAGCGTGCGCCCGGTGGCCACCAGATCCACGATCGCCTCACTCATGCCCGTGATCGGCCCCAGCTCCACCGAGCCGGCCAGGTGGATCAGCTCCACCGGCAGGTCGAGCGCCTCGAAGAACTCCTCGGCGCAGCGCGTGAACTTGCTGGCGATGCGGCAGTGGGCCGGCAGATCGGCGGCCCGTCGGTAGGGGCTGCTGGCCTTCACCGCCACGCTCATCCGGCAGCCGCCGAAGCCGAGGTCAACCAGCTGGGCCACAGGCAGCTGGTGCTCGCGCAGCACGTCGTAGCCCACCACCCCCAGCTGGGCCTGGCCATAGGCCACATACACCGGCACATCGGCATTGCGCACCAGCAGGGCCCGGGCGCGGGCGCAGCGGCTGGGCACCATCAGCTGGCGGTTGCCGGGCTCCAGCACGGCCGAGAAGTCGAGGCCTGCCGCCGCGAAACGCCGCACAGCATCGCGGAGCAGGGCCCCCTTGGCCAGGGCCACGGTGATGGGAGCCGGGGCTGGGGCCGGTGCGCTCATGCGGGGGCTGCAGCGGTGATCATGGAGCTGGACCGCTGAGCGGACTGTAACGATGGGACCGCAGCACCACGAGACGCATCAGGGCCTGGCGGTGTGGCTGATTCCGGTGCTGCAGGACAACTACGTGATGGTGCTGCAGCGGGGCAGGCGGGCCGCCGTGGTGGATCCGGCCGTGACCGGCCCGGTGGCGTGCGCCCTCGAGGAGCGCGACCTGGAGTTGGAGGCGATCCTGCACACCCACCACCACAGCGACCACATCGGCGGCACGCCGGGCCTGCTGCGCCGCTGGCCCGGGGCGGCGGTGATCGCCGCGGCGGCCGACCGCCGGCGCATTCCCCTGCAGACCCGTGGCGTGGCCGGCGGCGATCGCCTGGAGGTGCTCGATGAGCCGGTGGAGGTGATCGCGGTGCCCGGGCACACCCGCGCCCACATCGCTTACTGGCTGCCGGCGAGCGGCCACCTGTTCTGCGGCGACACGCTCTTTGTGGGGGGTTGCGGCCGGCTGTTCGAGGGCACGCCGGCCCAGATGCATGCCTCCCTGCAGCGGCTGGCGGCCCTGCCGGCGGACACCCGGGTGTGGTGCGCGCACGAATACACCGAAGCCAACCTGCGCTGGGCAGCGGCCGAGCGGCCCGACGACCCGGCGATCGCCCGGCGATTGGCGGAGGTGGAGGAGCGGCGACGGCGCGGGCTGGCCACGGTTCCCAGCACCATCGCCAGTGAGCGGGCCACCAACTTGTTTCTCAGAACACAGAACGCCGCCGAACTGGCCCGGCTGCGCCGCAGCAAGGATGACTGGCCGGCCCTTGCCCCCTAAGGTCGGCGCGTTTCTCGCCCTGGCATGACTCCCAACCCGCGAGCGGGTTGGCCGGACCCCGAGCAACGCCTGCTGGCCACCGTCGCCGCGGGGCTCACGGTGGGCGGCCTCTCCGCCTTTGCCCAGATCTCCTTCGGAGCGCTGCTGTTCTCCGGCTCCCTGGCCGACGCCATGGGGGAAGGCGTGGCACACACCCTGTTGGGAGGGGTGCTGATCGGGGTGGTGATGGCTCTGGGGGGCTCCTTCCCCGGCACCGTGGGGCGGCCCCACGAGCTGCCGGTGATCGTGCTGGCGCTGCTGGCGGCCCAACTGGCCCAGCGCCTCCCGGACGCCGCACCCGGCGCCGACGTGCTCGCCACCGTCACCGTGCTGCTGATGGCGAGCACGGCCCTGTTCGGCCTCACGGCCCTGCTGCTCGGCCGCTGGGGGGCCGGCAACCTGTTCCGCTACCTCCCCTTTCCCGTGCTGGGAGGGTTCGTGGCCGGCAGCGGGGCCCTGCTGGTGAAGGGCGGACTCACGGTGATGCTGGGGGTGTCGGCCGACCAGCTCTCCTGGGCGGCGCTGATCGACCCTGCCCTGCTGGGCCGCTGGCTGCCCGGGCTGGGCCTGGCCCTGCTGATGGCGGTGGCGGCGCGGCACTGGCCGTCCTGGCGGACGATCCCCGCCTTCCTGGCCTGCGGCATCGCCGCCTTCCACCTGCTGCTGGCCCTCAGCGGGGGCAGCCTGGACACGGCCATGGCCGGCGGCCTGGTGCCGTCGCTGCCGGCGGGCGCGATGGCCCACCGCAGCCTGCTGCCGGCCGCTCTGGGGGGCCCTGTGGCCTGGAGAGAGGTGTTCGGCTGCCTGCCGGACATCCTCGCGGTGGCGTTCCTGGCCAGTCTCGGCACGCTGCTGAATGCCAGCGCCATTGAAGTGACGGTGCGCCGGGAGCTGGACTTCAACCGCGACCTGCAGGTGGTGGGCCTGGCCAACCTGCTGGCGGCCCTGGTGGGCAGCCCGGCCGGATTTCACTCGCTGAGCTCCACCGCCCTGCCCAACCAGATGGGGGCCCGGGGGCGGGCAGTGGGACTGATCGCCGCCCTGGTATGCCTGGCCGCCTGGCTGGGGGGGCCGAGGCTGCTGGCGACGATCCCCTTCTCCGTCACCGGTGGCCTGCTGGTGTTCCTGGGGGTCTCGCTGGTGGCCAACTGGCTGATCGATCGGCGCCGGTACCTGTCACTGCTGGAGAACGGGGTGCTGCTGGCGATCCTGCTGGTCACCGTCGTGTCGGGCTGGGTTGCCGCCCTGGTGGCGGGCCTGGTGCTCGCCCTGCTGCTGTTCGTGATCGACTACAGCCGCATCTCGGCGGTGCGCAGCCTGATGAGCGGCCGCACCCGCCGCAGCCATGTGGACCGCAGCCCCGCCCACAGCCGCCTGCTCGATCGCTACGGCGATTCGATCCTGGTGATCTGCCTGCAGGGACACCTGTTCTTCGGCACCGCCCACGTTCTGCGTCGAACGATCATTGAGCGGCTGGAGGTGCCCTCGACGTCCCGGCCGCACTGGATCCTGCTGGACATGCGGCTGACCAGCGGCCTTGACGCCTCGGCGGTGTACACCTTCCAGCGGCTGGCACAGATCTGCGAGAGCGCCGGGATCGAGCTGGTGTTCAGCGGGCTGTCGCCGGAAACCCGCCAGCTGCTGCTGCGCTCCGGAAGCCTGCAGGGCGAGCGCGAGGGGCAGGACTGGTTCTGCGACCTTGACCACGGCCTTGAGCACTGCGAGAACGAACTGCTCTCCCTGCATCCCATGCAGGAGAACCTGGAGCCGCTGGATCTGATGGAGGCCGAAGACCTCTGCGGTGAGGCCGAACGCCAGGCCCTGGCCCGGCTGCTGGAGCGCTTCGAGCCGGTGAGCTTCCCGGCCGGCAGCACGATCATCCGGCAGAACCAGCCCCCCAGCGATCTGATCCTGCTGCTTTCGGGCCGGGTGGTGGTGGAGCGCCGCCCGACACCGGAGGATCCGCCGCTGCGGCTGCGCACCATGGACGCCGGCACCTGCGTGGGGGAGATCGGCTTCTACCTGGGCACCCCCACCAGCGCCTCGGTGGTCTGCGAGGAGGAGGTGAGGGGCCTGAGGCTCTCGCTAGGGAACCTGGCGGCACTGGAGCGGGAGGACCCACGGGCGGCGCTGCTGCTGCACCGCCTGGTGGCCCGCAAGCTGGCGCAGCGGCTGATCAGCACCAACCAGCTGGCCACGGCCCTGGCCGGGTGATGTGTCCTGGACGACAGGAGCACGCTGCCCGGGGCCCCGAACTCCAGGCCAGGGCTACGGTTCAGAGCAGTCAGCAGAAGCCTTCCCCCCCCGATGACCACCACTTCCATCGACCACGAGGATCTGGGCGAGGACCTGCGGCGCATCCGCCTCGGCGGACGCCTGGACATGGTGGGCGTGGGCGAGATCGAGATGCGCTTCACCTCCCTGGCGGCGAGCCGACCGATCCGGGTGCTGGTGGATCTCACCGGCGTGTCCTTCCTGGCTTCGGTGGGTCTGCGCTGCATCATCCACAGTGCCAAGGCACTCGAGCAGAAGGGCGGCAGGATGGTGCTGCTGCTCGGTGACAACACCGTGGTGCGCGGCACCCTCGACACCGTCGGGGTTTCGGACATCATCCCGGTGTGCCACGACGAAGCCGAGGCCATGGACGCCCTCGCCGCGTGACCCCCTGTTTCCGGATGGCTTCCCCACCATCTCCCGCCGCGATCCCCCTGGAGATCCAGGCCGCGCCCCGGGAACTCCGCCGGGCTTCAGCCTGGCTGCGGGCCAGTGGAGACAGCATGGCCGTGCCGGCCGACCAGATCGACCGGCTCGAGATCTGCCTCAACGAGGTGCTGGCCAACCTGCTGGAGCACGGCGGCGCCGAAGCAAGCGGTGAACCGATCCTGCTGCGGCTGCACGCCATCACCCCCGATGCCGGCGCCGGCGTGCGGCTGGTGATCAGCGATGCCGGTGTTCCCTTCGATCCGGTCGTGGCCAGCGACAAGCCCCTGCCCGCAAGCCTGAGTGAAGCCAGTCCGGGAGGACTCGGCCTGCGCCTGGTGCGCGCCTACACCGATGGCATGGCCTACCGGGTTCTGGAGGACCGCAATGAACTAAGTATCGAGATGCACTGGTCGCCGCGATCCTGAGCACCGACACCCAATCATCGGCCGCCTTCACCCCGCCCCGACAGGGCTACGGCTGGATACCCCTCTTCCGCGACGTGGACGA
>JBFLKL010000244.1:0-6697 GCA_040883175.1 Synechococcaceae cyanobacterium
CCCTGCTGCAGCCGATCCGGAGGCCGCAGCAGGGGGCGCCGCCGTGAGCGGCTTCACGGCGCTTCCCTCCACCAATCAGGTGCTGGCGGCCAATCCAATCGGCCGCAGCGATCCCTTCGCGTCCGACCGGCCGGCGTCCACGGCCACACCGGCCGCCGGTGGCACGTCCGCTCAGCCGGCACGGCCGGCGCCCCTGCAGCTCCCGCCCGACTTCCTGTTCAGTGGCGTGATCCGCGTGGGAGCCGCTCCCCAGGCCGTGGTGCAGTTCGGCCCCAACAGCGGGGCAGTGGGCATCGGCGAGCGCGGTGGGCGCAACACCGACCTGCTGCCGCCCGGCTGGGTGGTGTCCTCCATCGACGTGGACCGCGGCCGCCTGGTGCTGCGCCAGGGAGCCCAGACGGTCACCGCTGAACTCTGAGAGGCCGCCCGCGCAGCGCCCTCGCGCAGGCCTGCATCAGGCCTGACAGGTCGTGGGGATCAGCCTCGGCATCCACACGGCCCAGGCGGGAGCGGCAGCGTTCGCTGGTCTGGGGTCCGATCGACACGAGCGCCAGCGAGCGCAGCCGCTCCCGCCAGCTCTCACCGAATGCGGCCTCCAGGAGCTCAGCCGTGTGGTTCACGGTCTTGCCGCTGCTGAAGGTGATCGCATCCAGCCGCTCCTCCTGCAGTGCCGCCAGGGCGGCGCTGGGCAGCCCCTGGGGGCAGCGCGTTTCGTAGGCCGGCACCTCAACCACCCGGGCGCCTGCCCCTGCGAATGCCTCCGCCAGCACGGTGCGGCCGCCGCTCTGAACCCGCGGGATCAGCAGCCGCAGTCCCCAGCCCGACACCGGGAAATGCTCCAGCAGGCTGTCGGCCACATAGGCCGGCGGCACGAAGTCGGCCGCTGCTCCCAGTTCCTCCAGCCGGGCGGCGGTGTTGCGGCCCACCGCGGCGATCTTCAGGCCGCCGGGCCGGTGTCCGAGACTCCGACCCAGGCGCCGCAGTCTCTGCTCCACCGCCTCCACACCGTTGGCGCTGGAGAACACCAGCCAGTGGAAGTCCTCCAGGTCGGCCAGGGCGTCATCGAGCGGCCCCCAGGTGTCCGGTGGGGTCACCACCAGCGCCGGCAGATCCACCACCCGGGCCCCGGCGGCTTCGAACAGCTGTCTGGCTGCCCCCAGCTGGGTTTCGGCCCGGGTCACGGCGATCTGGCGGCCCGCCAGGGGGGCAGAGGAGGGATCGGGGGTCTGGGCCATGCCGTCGAGGGTGGGGGTGGGACTGTGGTCTGCGGCGTCAGTCGTCGAGCGACACCAACGGGCGCAGTCGCCGGCGCAGATCCTCGGCGGCGGCCGCCTGACCCTGCCGCTGCCAGAGGTGGATCGCCTCGCGGAAGCCGCGGCGTGCGCCGCCCAGGTCACCGGCCAGCAGCAGGGCCGCGGCCAGGTTCTGATGCCACTCAGGCTGGCTGGAATCGAGGCTGATGGCCCGTCGGTAGGCCCGGATCGCAGCCGCCAGATCGCCCCGGCGCCGCTCCACCTGGGCCAGCCGGGCCCAGGTCAGCCCGAGCTCCGGTGCCGCCGTGGTGGCCGGATGGGCCAGCTGTGCCGCCGCCTCCAGAGCTTCCCGCGCGTCCTCCCCCGCGCCGGCGGCGACCTCCGCCAGCAGGCCGGCCAGGTTGAGGCGCGCCCCCAGGCTGATCCGCGGCGCCAGGGGCAGGGCCAGGGCCTGTCGGTAGAGCGCCATGGCCCTCTCGGGCTCTTGCGGTGTGCAGGCCATGGCCAGGTGCAGCAACAGCTCGTAGCGCTCGGCCACGGCCGTGGGTGCGCACTGGGCCAGGCCCCGCTCCAGCAGGGCGATGCCGCGCTGGCGGTGTCCCTCGCTCAGCTCCAGGCTGCCCAGCTTGGCGCAGGCGTAGGGGTCCCCCGGACGCTGCGCCAGCTCCCGCTCCATGGCCCGGCGCAGGCGGCGCGCCTTGTCGCCGCTCGCCAGCAGCTCCGGACGGTAGCCGTCGTGCACGAGGGCCGGCTCAGGGCAGTCGGCGATGCGCCAGTGCGGCTCCCGGCGGATCAGCTCCAGCACACTGTCATCCACCATCGCGTGATAACACCCGCTCCAGTTGATGGCGGCATGGCGGCGGAACAGGCGACTGACGCTCGAGTAGGGCGACTGCCGCGCGCCGCGCTCGAAGCGCAGCAGATTCACCAGCACCACCTCGGGTTCGGCCATGAGGGCCCGCAGTGGCTCCCGCACCTCCGGCAGCAGCTGTTCGTCGGCGTCGAGCACCAGCACCCAGTCGCCGTGCACGTGCTGCAGCGCCGCGTTGCGGGCCGGGGCGAAGTCCCCGGGCCAGGGCAGGTGGTGCACCACGGCGCCGCAGCGCTCGGCGATCGCCACGGTGGCGTCGCTGGAGCCGGTGTCCAGCAGCACCATCTCCTCCACGAAGCCGGTGACCGAGGCCAGGCAGCGCTCCAGCCGCTCGGCCTCGTTTCGCACGATCATCGACAGACTCAGCTGCATCGTCGTTGCCGCAGGGGGGCGAATGCATCGTCGCGAAGGTCTTGTGCCACGCGCGCCTCAGTCGGTGAAGCCTCCATCACCGGCTTCCGGCACCAGCCCCAGGGCTTCCAGTACCGCCTGCTGGGCCAGTGGCATCTGCCCAGGGCTGTAGGCCGCCGGCAGCTCGGCCGGAAGCAATGCCTGCAGCTCGTCCCAGACGTAGGGGCTGCCGTAAACCGCCAGCCCCGCCAGCCGGCCGGCCGCCAGCAGCTGATGCAGGGCGGCCGGCCAGGGCTCGGTGCCGCCGGCAAGGCCGCGGAAGGGATTGCCGCGCACGAACAGCTGCACCAGCACCGGACCCTTGCCCAGCCGCTCCAGGGCCAGAGGCGCGTGCGGGATGCCGCTCCACGCTGACGTGGTGTCGCCGGCGAGCAGGCAGGGCCGGAAGCCGGCAGCCGCGGCGATGCTGACCGCCGGTGCCGACGCCGGCAGAAAGGGCGCCTGCAGGGCCTGATCGACCCGGATCAGGTTCACACCCGTCGGGCAGGCCATGGGGGGGGGCACGCGGTCGCGGGCTTCCAGGGTGGCTGTCACCAGTTCCCGGGCCAGTCCGGGATCCGGTGCCGCGGCCTGAACGGGATCCGCCGCCGTGCGGCCCTGGTCCGGCAGGGCAGCGAGGGCGGCGCGGCGGCGGGCGGCGCTGGCTTCCAGCCGCTCCCTGCTCAGGCGGCCGCCGGCCACGGCCACGGCGATGGCCGCGATGGCCGCGTGGGCGTCTGCGGGCATCAGCACCAGATCGGCTCCCGCCTCCAGGGCCAGCACGGCCGCCTCCCCGGTTCCGTAGCGTCCGGCGATGGCCTCCATCACCAGGGCGTCGGTCACCACCAGCCCCGTGAAGCCCAGCTGCTCCCGCAGCAGGCCGCCGAGCACTGCCGACGAGAGCGTGGCGGGGCGGTCCGGATCGAGGGCGGGCAGGCTCAGGTGGGCCGTCATCACAGCCCCCACCCCGGCCGCGATCGCGGCCCGGAACGGCGGCAGCTCCACCGCCTCCAGCCGGGCGCGGCTGTGGGGCAGCACCGGCAGCTCCAGGTGCGAGTCGCTGGTGGTGTCGCCGTGGCCGGGAAAGTGCTTGGCGCAGCCCAGCACCCCCGAGGCCTGGAGCCCACGGCTGAAGGCGGCTGCCAGAGCGCCGGCGGTTGCCGGATCCTCACCCCAGGCGCGCACATTGATCACCGGATTGGACGGGTTGTTGTTCACGTCGCACACCGGGGCCAGCACCCAGTTGAGACCGACAGCTCGGGCGTCGCGGCCGGTGCAGCGCCCGTAGCGCTCCGCCAGGGCCAGGGCCCGCCCGGGCGCGCGGTCATGCAGGCGTCCCAGGGCCAGGGGCGGCACCAGCCAGCTGGCACCCTCGAAGCGCTGGCCCACCCCCTCCTCCACGTCGGCGCAGAGCAGCAGGGGGCGGCCTGCCCAGCCCTGCAGCTGGCGGGTGCGGAGTGCCAGTTCGGCGGCGCTGCCGCCCAGCAGGATCACCCCGCCCACACCCTGCTCCAGGAGAGCCTGGAGCTCCCGGTTGGGCAGTTCCCAGCGTGGGTAGCGGCGCTGCGGGTCACTGAGGTGGCCGCTGGCGCGAACCACCAGCAGCTCGGCGATCAGCCGCCGCAGCCCCTTGTCACCCGGTGCCTGCCCGGCCGGATCTGCACCGGCAGGCGCCACCGCCCCTGCGCTCATGGCTCGCTCTCGGTGACATCGCCATCGCTGGCCACCTCACGGACGCTGCGCTCCTCCTTGAGCTGATCAAGCAGGCTCAGCACCGAGCTGCCCCGCTCGATTCCCCGGTCGAGCACGAACACCACCTCGGGGGTGCGGCGCATCTGCAGCCGCCGCCCCAGCTCCCCCTTCACGAAGGATGCGGCGGAGGTCAGCCCCGCCATGGCCTGCTGGCGATCGTCCTCGGATCCGAACACACTCACGAAGATGCGGCAGTGCTGCAGATCTCCGGCCACCTCCACCGTGGTCACGCTCACCAGGCCCCTGCCGACCCGCTCATCGCGGATGCCTCCCTGGAGCAGTTCGCTCACCTCGCGGCGGATCAGGGAGGCCACCCGCTCCACCCTTCGGCCCTGTGCCATGGCTACGCCAGTGGTTGTGCGCTCACCATCGCACGCAGGATCAGTCCCAGACTGAGCAATCCGCTCACCGCCGCACCGATCAGCGCCACTGCCGTGACCGGGTTGCTGGCCCTGGCGGCGAGGGGCTCGAACACCGAATCGGCCACGCCCAGCCCCAGGGCGATCAGGTAACGCGGATAGCGCGTCACGTTCAGGAAGAACTCCCTCATGCCATCTCCTCTCGCTGGCTACTCTGCCGCCTGGCACCAGGGCCTGACGGATGCAGCTGCACCAGTTCCGCCACTCCGCCTTCTGCGAGAAGGTGCGACTGGTTCTTGCGGCCAAGGGACTCGACTACACGGTGGTGGAGGTCACCCCCGGGCTGGGCCAGCTCGAGCTCTTCCGTCTCTCCGGCCAGCGTCAGGTGCCGGTGCTGGTGGATGGGGCTGAGGTCATTCCCGATTCCACGGCCATCGCCCTGCATCTGGAAAGCCGCCACCCGCTGCCCGCCCTGCTTCCCTCCGATCCGGCCGAGCGGGCGCGGGTGCTCCTGCTGGAGGACTGGGCGGACACGGCCCTGGCCTCCGGCTGCCGCCTGGCGCTGCTGCAGGCCGCAGCCGCCGATCCGGTGCTGCGTGCCGCTCTGCTGCCGGAAGCCACGCCGGCCCCCCTGCGGCAGCTGGTGTCGGGGCTGCCCGGCGGGGTGATGGGGGGCATGGGCGAGGCCATCGGCGGTGTGCTTGGCCAGCAGCAGCGGCTGCAGCTGCAGAGCAACCTCGAGCAGCTGGCAGCGCTGACGGCTGCTCAGGATCATCTGGTGGGTCAACAACTCAGTCTTGCCGACCTGGCTGTGGTGGCCCAGCTGTCCCTGCTGCGCTTCCCGGCCAGCAGCGGCGCCCCACTCGCGGGCCGGGGGGTCAGCGGCATCGCCGACAATCCTCTGCTCGGGCCGCTGTTCAGCTGGCGCGACCGGATCCTGGCCCAGCTCGGACGGGGCTGAGGACGTCCACCTGGCTCACGGCCGGCTCGCCGCTTCCAGGCCGCAGGCCGCCAGGCAGGGGATGAGGCGGGCCAGGATGCCGCCATGCGCTGCGCCTGCCATGTCCGATCCCCTGCTGCGGGAGCTCGATCATTACGTGGTGCTGGAGCCAGCCGCCGGGGAGCGGATCCTCACCGCCGCCGAAACCCTGGGCTGGCTGGAAGAGCAGCTGGCCGCCCTGGCGGAGGTGCCCGCCGACCTGCGCGATCTGCAATCCCGGACTGCGCAGGCGGAGCGGCTGCTGGACACCGCCTGTCAGCTGGAGATCGAGCCGGGGCGCAGCGTGCAATGGTTTGCGGTGCGCCTGGAGCCCCCCGGCCAGGCCTGATCCCGGCCGCTCAGTTGAGCGACGGGGTGATGCGGCTTTCAGCGTCCTGCAACTGCAGGCCTGAGGCGGGCGGCTTGGGGCACTGGCGCAGGATCCCCGGCAGGGCCTCCAGCACCTGCTCAGCCACCTGCTGTGGTTGCGCCTCGCCCTGCAGGATGCGCAGGTCGGCCTGGTCGTACAGCGGCAGCCGCTGGGCCAGCAGCGCCTGCATGCGGATCTCGGGATCGTCGTCGTTCAGCAGGGGGCGCCGGCAGGGGTCCCGCCGCAGCCGTGCCAGCAGCAGCTCGGCCGGAGCGTCCAGCCACACCACCACCCCCTGACGCAGGTGCCCCCAGTTCTGCGGCCGCGTCACCGCGCCACCACCGGTGGCCACCACCAGGGAATGCCAGCCGGCGATCTGGCCCAGCACCGCCGTTTCCAGGTCCCGGAAGGCGGCTTCGCCGTCGCTGGCGAAGATCTCCGGGATCGTCCGCCCCGCCACGCTCTCCAGGGCGGTGTCGGCATCGAGGAAGCGGTAGCCGAGTGCCTCGGCCAGGGGGCGACCCACCGCGCTCTTGCCGGCCCCCATCATCCCCACCAGATAGACGTTGAGGCCCTGCAGCCGCCGGGCCAGCTCTCCGTGGGTGGTCACGGCCATCGCCAGTCGTCGAAGTATGGATTGACGTTTCTAGGATGAAGCACCTGAGAACCAAGGCCATGCCGGCGAGTGCCACGGCCCCACCCACCGCCAGGGCTGCGTCTCCG
>JBFLKL010000245.1:0-4174 GCA_040883175.1 Synechococcaceae cyanobacterium
AACCTGATCGGCGGCCGCGTCCTGCCCCGCCGGGCCCAGCTGGCCGCCAGCGCGGCTATCGCCTGGCCAATCTGGCGTGGAGCCGCCGCCGAGATCGGCCGCCTGCATCTGGGCTCCCACCTGCTGGAGGCCACGGCGGTGCTGGTGTCGCTGCGGCAGCGCGACCTCACCGCGGCCAACGCCACCACCTTCCTGCTGCTGCTGGCCGGAGTGCTGGAGGAGAGCATCGGCCGGCGCTCCGATGCCCTGCTGCTCAGCCTGATGCGGCCCATGGAGGGGCCGGTGTGGGTGCTGCGCGATGGCGTGGAGATGCAGATGCCGCTGGCGGAGCTGCGGGGCGGCGAAACGGTGGTGCTCACCGCCGGGTCGATCGTGCCGGTGGATGGCACCGTGCTGGGTGGCCAGGCCACGGTGAACGAGGCGGCCATGACCGGCGAGAGCCGGCCCATCGCCAGGGAACGGGGCCAGGCCGTGCTCTCCGGCACGGTGGTGGAGGAGGGGCGGTTGCTGGTGTACGCCGAGCAGGTGGGAGCCGACACGGCCGCCGCCAAGATCTCCGCCTTCGTGCGCGATTCGCTCGCCTCCCGCAGCAGCGTGCAGATCCAGGCCTCCCGGCTGGCCGACGGGCTGGTGCCGGCGGTGTTCGGCCTGGCGGGCCTCACCCTGCTGGGCTCCCGCAACTGGCGCCGCACCGCGGCGGTGCTGCAGGCCGACTACTGCTGTGCGCTCAAACTGTCGATGCCGGTGGCCTTCAAGGCGGCCATGGCCCGGGCCGGGTCCCATGGTGTGCTGGTGAAGGGGGCCAGTGCCCTGGAACAGCTGGCCCAGGCCGACACGTTCGTGTTCGACAAGACCGGCACGCTCACCACCGGCCGGCTGGAGGTGAGCGACGCCATCTCTTTCGACAGCGCCTACAGCGCCGCCGACATCCTCAACCTGGCGGCCTCGGTCGAGGAGCATGCCGTCCATCCCGTGGCCCTGGCGGTGGTGGAGGCGGCCCGGGGCCAGGGCTACCGCCACTTCGATCACACCCAGGTGGAGTTCGTGGTGGCCCACGGCGTGGCCTCGGCCATCGGCGATCAGCGAGTGGTGGTGGGATCGCAGCACTTCGTGCTCGAGGACGAAGGCATCGACCCGGGGCCCCATCAGGCGGCGATCGAACCGTTGCTGGCCGCCGGCAAGACCCTGCTGCACATCGGCTTCGCCGGCCGCCTGATCGGTGTGGTGGCCCTCCAGGACCAGCTGCGCGCCAACAGCCGGGCCAGCGTGGAACGCCTGCGTGCCCTCGGGGCCCGGCGGGTGCTGATGCTCAGCGGCGACCGGCCGGAGGTGGCCGAGCGGATGGCCCAGGCCTGCGGTCTCGACGGCGTTCACGCCGGGCTGCTGCCGACCGACAAGGCCCGGATCGTCGAGGAGCTGATCGCCGAGGGCTCCCGGGTGGTGTTCGTCGGTGACGGGATCAACGATGCCCCGGCCCTGGCCGGGGCCAGTGTGGGGATCGCCATGAGCCGGGGGGCCGATGTGGCCCGCCTCTCCGCCGACATCACCCTGCTCGACGACGACATCGCCCGCGTCGCGGACGTGAAGGCGATCGCCAACGCCACCATGGCCCGCATCGACGCCAACTACGTCGCGACCGTGGGCATCAACAGCGCCATCCTCGCCGCCGCGGCCGTGGGCTGGCTGTCACCGGTGCGCTCCTCGCTGCTGCACAACGGCAGCACGGTGGCGATCCTGCTCAGTGGCCTGGCCGCGGCCTCGGGGGCCACCCCAGGCCGCGGCGCTGCCCCGCAACAGGACCGTCCGGAACAAGACCGTCCTGAAGCGGACAGCGCTCCCGGGCGGTTCGTGTTCTGAGGCTCGTGGTCCGGGGCGTCAGGCCAGCTTGGCCGGGTCGTGCTTGCCGTCGCTGAGCTCGCCATCGATGATCAGCAGCGCCGCCGGCTGGTTCTGGGCGAAGCGCACCCGGCCCAGCACATGGGCGAAGCTGTTCTCGGAGTTCACCTGGTTGTCCACCAGGGGGTCGAGGAACACCGTGGTGCGTGTATCGCCAGCGCGCTCGGCCATCGCGTACATCTGCTGGAGCGAGGAGGTGACATCCGCCTCCATCTGGAAGGACGCTGCCAGGATCTCCTCGGGCGACTGCCAGTCCTGGGTGGGTGCCGGGACGTCCTGCAGCACCACCGTCTGCCCGCGGGCGATCAGATAGTCGGCGAAGGTGCCGGCGTGCTCCTGCTCATCCCGGGATTCGTGCTTGAAGAAATGGGCGAAACCGCGCAGTTCACGCTCGGCGAACCAGATGGCCATGGCGAAGTAGGCCGCGCTGGCCTTGCGTTCCATGGTGAGGTGCTGCTGGAGGGCCTCCAGCAGGGCCGCTTCCATGGGCTGGGCCATGGCCCGGCCCGCTGGGCCGGCGCTGACGGTGGAGGTGGAGGTTTCGGTGGAAAGCATCGGGATGGGGTGGTGAAGGCGGAATGAGCTGTGTTGAATGCCTGAGTTGGCTCCACGGAAGCGGTGCTGCCTGCGCTCAGGAGCAGATGACAGAACGGAGCGCTTGTGCTGGTATCAACGTGCTGGCTTCACGTGATCGTCAACGTGCTGATCTGAAATGTGCTGATCTGAACGCCGGACAGGCAATGATAGCCAGATGTAAAAAATGATACACGTCTTACCTCCGCTTGGGAAGCTTCCTGAGGTGTGATTTTCACCAGACAGTTGCGAATGAGTGGCAGTTGCTGTAAGCCAACCTTCCTCTGGCCGTCCGTGCCGCCACTGCGTCCCGGCACCTGGACGGGTCATGGTGATTGCCCGGGGCGTTGGATCGGTCACGTCGGCTGGACGCCTTTCTCACCCTCCCCTTCCGCCGTCCCCCTCAGGATGGGCGGGTCAAGTCATGAAGCGTTGTCCTCGGGCGCCTGGCGTCCGGGGGCTTTTTTCTGCGCAGGTCCCCCGGCCAGGTTCAGGGCTGGGCGCCGAACCACATCGGCAGGGCCTCGTAGCAGGCCGCGTTCTTCTCGTTCTCCCGGGCCTCGCTTCTCCAGCAGCAGGTGCGTCCGCCGTCGCGCGCGAGCAGCAGCTCGTTGGCCCAGCCCCACACCAGCTCGGCGCTGCTCTCCATGCCCACGTTGGCCATCACCCGCAGGTCGAGGGCGCCCTGCTCGTGCAGCTGCCGCCAGGTGGGCAGCAGGGGGTCGTCGGCACTGGCCAGGAAGGTGTGGTCGAACTGAGCCGCCAGCCGCCGCTCCAGCTCCCTGAGGCCGGAGAAGTCCACCACGAAGCCGTTCGTATCGAGGTTGATGGCCCGGAACCAGAAGCGGAAGCTGCGGCTGTAGCCGTGCACGAAGCGGCAGTGGCCGCTGTGGCGCCACTGGCGGTGGGTGCAGGGGTAGCCGCTGAAGGTCTTGCTGCAGGTGTGCACCGGGGACGACATGGGGGAAGATCGAGGCAGCGGCAGCGCCAGGGCCTTGCAGGCATCATTTCAGCCTCCCGATCCGGCAGGGTCTGCCGAGCCGGCCCCATCCGGGTTGGCTGGTTTCGACCCGGCCTTCATCGATGCCCTGCGCTTCAACGAGGCCGGTCTGATCCCGGCGGTGGCCCAGGACTGGCTGGACGGTGCGGTGCTGATGGTGGCCTGGATGAACCGGGAGGCGATCGTGCGTACCTGCGCCAGTGGAGAGGTGCACTACTGGAGTCGTTCCCGCCAGGAGCTCTGGCACAAGGGCTCCACCAGCGGCCATATCCAGACCCTGCGGGGCCTGCGCTACGACTGCGACGCCGATGTGCTGCTGGTCACGGTGGAGCAGGCCGGCGCGGTGGCCTGTCACACCGGCGCGCGCAGCTGTTTCTACGAGCAGGGACCCGAACCCAGTGCGGGTGGCCCGGGCGCCCCGCCACCGCCGGCTGATGTCTGCACCGAGCTGATGCGCGTGATCGAGGGGCGGCGGGACAGACCCGAGCCCGGCAGCTACACCAACAGGCTGCTGGAGGGGGGCGACAACCGCATTCTCAAGAAGATCGGCGAGGAGAGCGCCGAATTCGTGATGGCCTGCAAGGACGACGATCCCGGTGCCATCGCAGGTGAAGCGGCCGATCTGGTGTTTCACCTGCAGGTGGCCCTGGCCCACCACGGCGTCAGCTGGCGGGATGTGCAGGAGGTGCTGGCCCGCCGCCCCGG
>JBFLKL010000246.1:0-21296 GCA_040883175.1 Synechococcaceae cyanobacterium
CACATTGCCTGTCCAGAAGGACAGGCCAGAGGCATAGGCTTTGCGACAGAACAGGTTCTGGTAGATGATGTTGATGATCTGGGAGACCGTCTTGCCGGCGGTGGTGGCGGCATATTCCGGCGTGGTGGCAAAGCCGTCGGCGATCCCCGCCAAGGGCGTGCTGGTGTCCTGCAGCCAGAACTGCAGACCTTCAGGATCAGCTGGCCTGCCGAAATACGTGATGTAGAGGGTCTGAGTTTCGTTGGCGGTTGCCATTCGGAAAGTTCTCCAGGCGTGGGGAAGGAGGTATTGGGGTTTCCGCAGCTGGGCCGCGGCTGCCGAGAAACCCTAATGGGCTTGGCACTTCTGTCAAGGCTGATGCCACAAGGACAAGCCCGTCAGATCGGGCTGATCATACCCGGGGGAACCCAGCCACGTCAGCCTTTGACCCCCAAGGTGTGCCCCTACGCTGACAGATTCCCGACTGGACACACTGAGACCGCCCTGCCCGGTCCGGTTGTTTTTTGAATTTTCCGCCAATTCCTGCCGTGCCAGACCCCAGGATCAGTCGTGTGGGCGTCCCAGAATTTCAAGAATCTGCCGGTTTCGGCGCGGCCGCGCCCGGAGGGTCCTGGGGCCGGGAACGGCGCCGGGGCAGTTGAATGGCGGAACAGCTCCCGGGCCCGATGGGCCAGCCGATGGCCGCTTCAGCCGCTGCCCCCACCGAACCGTCGGTGTCCTGCCTGGTGGTGTCCCGCACCGCCGCCCTGCTGAACCGGCTGGTCGTGAGCCTCAGGCGGGCGCGCCGCTTCTGGCACGACGGCGACGAACTGCTGGTGTCCTGGAATGGAGACCCGGAGGAGGAAGCCCGGGTGCTGCCCGCGGCCGCACCGCCGCTGCGCATGGCCCAGCGCTCGCCCTATCACTTCGCCAGCAACATCAACGCGCTGGTCCAGCAGGCCCGCGGTGATCTGGTGGTGCTGCTCAATGATGATCTGATCCTCGATCCCGGCAGCCTCGACCGGGCCATTCAGATCCTGCTGAGCCGGCCCGACACCGGCGTGGTGGGGGGACGGCTGCGCACCAGCGATGGCCGCCTGGGCCACGCCGGCATCCTGTTCTCCAACCAGTGCCTGCCCTACAACCGCTTCCGGCCCGACCGCCTGGGGCACCTGATCGACCCTGATGACCTGGCGGTGCAGGAATCCGGCGCCATGCCCGCCGTCACCGGGGCTCTGATGGTGATGCGCCGCGACGACGTCCGGGCCCTGCGCCTGCGGGAGAACTTCAGCGTCTGCGGTGAGGATGTGGCTCTCTGTCTGGATCTGCGCCACCAGCTCGGCAAACACGCCTACTACGCCAGTGACGTGACGGCGATCCACGACGAGAAGAGCACCCGCGGCGACAGCCTCGACCATTACGACCTGCTCCAGGTGGCGAGGCTGGTGGAGGAGCGGCTGCGGCTCGATCCGGCCCTGCGCGCCCGTCAGGCCTACTGGTCGACCCAGGAGGCCGATGTGCTGGAAGCCATCGTGCATCGGCTGCGGGAGGAGAACGCACGATCAAAGGAGGACAGGACAGCGCAGCTGGCCTTGCTCCATCGGCTGGAGAACGACACCGCGCGATGGAAGCAGGAGAGCGAAGCGGAACTGGCCTGGCTGCAGGGCCAGCTGGATGAGGCGCGGGCTCGGAAGCAGGAGAGCGAAGCGGAACTGGCCTGGCTGCAGGGCCAGCTGGATGGGACGCGCGCTCGGCTGGAGCTGGTGGAGCGGAGCCGTTCCTGGCGGCTCACCGCTCCCTGTCGTCGTCGGGGCCGGTGGCTTCAGGGCCGGCGGCCCAGCTCCTGAAGCCAGGGCTCCGCGCCGGGGAGCAAGGCTTGCGGGGGCGCAGCCGCCGGCAGCGGCAGGGGCTCGGGCGGGTGGGGCGGCCGCTCGGAACGCCACAGGCGCCTGAGCATGCGCTTCACCCGGCCCAGCCGCCGCCGCAGGCGCTGACGGCGGCCGAGCCGCACCGCCTGGCCGGGCGCCGGCGCGGCAGACGGTTCCTCCGCTGCGGCGGGGTGGGCGGCAGCCAGCCAGGGTGCCGCCTCGGCGCCGGGCTGGAGGCCCAGGGCCCGCAGCAGCTGGTCGGCGCTCTGGCTCCACGACTGCGCCATCGGGCGCGGTGTCGGCGTGGCCGCGGCGGCGCCGTCGGTGATCGCCGCCAGGAAGCCGGCGATGGCGTCACTGAGCTGATCGGTGCCGGCATCGCGGGGGAAAAACCGGGCGGCATCCGCGGTGACCTCGCGGAACACCGGCAGATCGCGCAAGAGCAGAGGCAGCCCGAACGCGGCGGCTTCGATCAGCGGGATGCCGAACCCCTCCCCCAGGGAGGCAGCGATCAGCCCATCGGCACGTTGGTACAGACGCTCAAGCAGCGCGTCCGATGCCGCGTCGAACCAGAACAGCCTCTGGTTGAGCAGGGGGTGACGGCGGATGGCCGCCACCGTGGCCGGGATGGTGCGGCGCTCGGCGGTGGGCAGATCGGTCCAGCCCTCGCGGCCCACGATCACCAGGTTGAACACCGCACCGCTGCGCCAGAGGGCGCTGGCGGCCTGCAGCACCTCCAGGTAGGCCTTGCGGGGCTCCACCGTGCCCACCATCAGCAGGGTCGGGGCACTGCCCAGGCGGTCCAGCTCAGCCTCATGCCCCGGGCCCGAGGCGCTGCGCGGCCCACCGCGGAAGTCGGCCCCGTGGTGGAACCACCCCAACCGGAAGCGCCGCTGGGAGACCGCGTCCTCACCGGCCGGCAGCCAGCCGCCCAGCTCCTCCATCACGCTTCTGGATACGCACAGTGCCCCATCCCCCTGCAGCACCACATCCAGCCAGGCGCGATGGCGCTCGGCGGTGCCGGGGGGGAAACAGGCCGGCAGCGTGCACGGCAGCAGGTCGTGCACCACGAAGTGCACCTCCACCCCCTGCGCCCGCAGCAGGGCATAGAAGGCCTTCTGGCGCTGCACAACGTCGTGGCAGAGGTCGATGCCCAGGAACACATCGCCGGGATCGAACGCGATCGGGCCGTCCTCCAGCTCACCGATCGCGGCCTGCATCAAGGCGGTGGTGAAACGACGGGCATAGCGGTAGCCCAGCCCATCGGCGCAGGCCGCCACCGGTTCCACCCGGAAGCCCACCGGGGGACGCATCAGCAACTGCTGAGCGATCGAGCGCACCACCCGCTGAACGCCGCTGCCCAGGTCCTGCTCCGCCATCGCCGACACGTCCAGAAACAGCTGGCGCTGACGGGGCCGGGGAGGGAAGAGCAGCCTGAGCGTGTTGGCCGCCTCGCCGGCCCGCTGGGGATCGGCCGCCACCAGCTCCTGGAACGGGGCGAGGAGACGCCGGCGGCGCCGGGCCCGTTCGCCGGCCGCCCGCAGGGCTTCCGCATAGCGGGCGGCGCACTGCTGGGGGCGATGGCGCTCGGCGATCTCGCGCAGCCCTCGGGCCACCAACGCGCGCCGCTGCTCGGGATCGGCCGCCAGGGTTTCCAGGGCACGGCGCACAGCGTCGGCCTGGCAGCCATCGGGCAGGCGCAGGGCGCAGTCTTCAGGGATCTCACTGAGCGTGCCGTGGGCGTTGACGATCAGGGGCACACCGGATCCCAGGCAATCCAGCACCGTGCCGGAGGTTTCCCCGCGCGACGAGCGGCGCAGCTGCACGGCCAGGTCGGCGCAGGCCAGGTAGCCGCGGTAGTCAGCCGCATCGATCCAGCCGGTGATGCGCACCTCCGCCTGCAGGGTTCCGGCGTGACGCGCCCGCTCCACGGCGCGACGCAGCTGCCGCAGCAGCCGGTGGTCACTGCCGGCGGAACCGGCGAACACCAGCGAGCAGCGGGGATCCCTGGCCAGTGACGAGTCCAGGAACGCCTCCAGCAGCAGGGTGCTGCACTTGGCCGGGCCGAGAAAACCGAAGCTGCAGATCACCAGGGCGGCGTCGCCGAAGCCCAGGCGGACACGCTGGGCCGCCCGCTCGGATGGCGCGGGCACGCAGACCTGCTTGAGATGGGGGATCACGGTCCAGTCCTGGCCGGCGCCCTCGCCATAGAACTGCTCCGCCAGCCGCAGGGCCTCACGGCTGTGCACGATCACGCTGTCGGCCTGTTGCAGCAGCGGCAGATTGCAGGGAAACGACCACACATGCTGATCGTGGTCGTGGCGCTGCGCGGCGGCCTGCACCAGAACGGCCCGGTAGCCATGGGAGGTGTACAGCCGCTGGGCGCTGGTGCCTCCCAGCCAGTCATCCGCCTCCGGGGCGAGCAACCCATGGGCCAGAAAGAAGTCGTGCAGCATCACCGCGCCGGGATGGGCCTGCAACAGCCCGATCATCTCCAGGTGCGCCGGAGAGTTGCCGAGGTGATAAAGAATGTGGGCGTAGCTGTGGGCCTCCCGGGCGAATTGCTCGGCCGTCAGCACCGCGTCCACCCCCGCCGGCAACGCCCCCTGCCAGGGCCGTTCTGCCACCAGGTCGATCGCGAAGTGCTCGGCCAGATGGGGCAGCAGGGCCAGGCTGTAGTCGCTGATGCCACTGCGCTGGGGGGGCATCGGGCTCAGGTACGCCAGACGGGAGTCGTCGGCGCGGATGGCCGGGGCCGGCGGGATCGCTGCCGGCTGCAGGGGCTGCCGGAGCCAGTGCGGCGGCTCCAGTAAGGGAACGCAGACCTCCTGGAGATCGTAGACAGCCTGAAGCGCGGCCACGCAGGCATCGCCGAGATGCGGGCTGGAGCAGACGTGGCGGGGGCGGCTGCCGAGCCAGTCGAGCAGCACCACGGCTGCCGGGGATGCGGCCCAGTGCGGGTCACCGCACAGCAACACCGGCTGATCCGCCGCCAGCGCCCAGGCGGGCGCACAGGCAAGCGCGCGCCGCAGCTGCGCCGGATCGGCCACTGCAGCCTGGCCCTGCAGCCGTCGCAGATCAACGAGCAGAACGTGACAGCGGGGAAAGCCTGTCCAGCCTCTCATAGGTGCATGCCCCCCCCGGCCTGGGATGGTCCATGGGAGGATGCTCCCTTTACCAGCCTCAGGGCCATCCCACGGCCAACCCGCAACCATGCCCATGAGCGCCGCTCCCCAGTCCCAGAACGGTGAGGCGACCGAAGCTGCTTCGGCGGCCCAGGGCCAACCCCTGGCCACCTCCGCGCTGCGGACCCTGGCGCATTACAACCTGCTGCGTCCTTACATCTACCACTCGGTTCTGGAGGAAACCCTCAACAAGGCGCCCCTGGATGAAAAAATCACCAAAGCGCTGCTGACGCAGTTTCGCCAGACCAATGGCCTGCGTGATGTGGCCGGTGAAGAGAAGTTTCTCAGGACGATGGGCTGGAGCCAGCAGGATTACCTCTGGCAGATCGAACTTCCACACCGCATCGCAGCACACAGCGCCGAGCACTTCCTCGCCAAGGCCGAAGCCCGTTTCCTCGACCGCAAGAACCAGCTGGATCAGGTTGTCTACAGCCTGATCAGAGTGAAGGATGGGTCGCTGGCTCGAGAGCTCTACCTCAGGATCGAGGAAGGGGAAGCCACCTTCGCTGAGCTCGCCCAGACCTACAGCGAAGGGCCTGAAAAACAGTCCGGTGGCATTGTCGGTCCGGCGCCTCTCAGCCAGGCCCATCCTCAGCTGGTGCAGCGCCTGAAGAGCGCCTCAGCAGGGGAATTGCTGGCGCCATTCGCCGTGGAGACGTTCTGGCTCGTGGTGCGGGTGGAGCGTCATCAGCCCGCCAGCCTGGACGAGCCCATGCGTCAACGCATGGCTCAGGAACTCTTTGATGAATGGATCCAGGAGGAAGTCACCCTTAGGATCCAGCAACTTTGCCCAGCCCCGCAACAACAACCGGCATGACCGTCACCACCAGCCAACAGATCTGGGAGCTTGAGGCCTTCAGCTCCGTCGGGGCTGAGGGGAAACGCCTGGTGGAGGGCGAGTCCCGTCTGTTGCACTATCGGCTCGGCCAGCCGATGGCCGTCAACAACGTCATCCCCAGCGAGGTTCTGGTCATCCTCGAGGGCAGTGCCCGTCTCACCGGACGCGATGGATCCGCCTGGCGCACCGTGGAACGTCTCGGGCCTGGTGAGGCTGTGGGACTCGCCTCCCTCCTGAGTGCCTGCCCCTGTGAGGAGGTTCACGCTGCCAGCGAGGTGGTGGCGCTGGCCATCCCCGATCGGGTGATCCTGGAGCTGCAGGCCAGTGACAAGGGCTTTGAGGCCTGGTGCTCCACACACCTGTGGACCGCGGAGCTGGCGCGTCTGATCGAGCTTCTGCAGCGCCGCTCAGCGGCCTCCCCTCTCGGCATCCGCGCCGGAGTGGAGCGGCTGCAGCCCGGCGCCAGGGTGCGGACCCTGCGAGGCGCCACCGAGCTGGATGACAGCGAGCTGCGCTGGTTCGTGGCCAGCGCGAACCTGCCTGGCTGGGAGCTCGGCCAGGCCGTGCCCACGGGCGTGGGCCTGCCGGCCCCCGCGGGCCCCCTGCCCGCACGGTTGATCGGACTGTCTGCGGCGGCCGTGGACGCCCTCAACCCCGCTCCGGTGACTCAGCCATCCGGCCTTGCGGAACAGAACGGCAGCGGCTCCACGACGCACGGCTCCGGCGTGGGCGGCGCCAGCGTCGACGTTGCCCCCGCTCCAGACTCACCGTTACCCACGGCCGAAAACCTGGGCCGGGAGGATGAGCGCGAAACCTTCCGGGTGATCCGGGGCGAAGGGCCCATCGATGAAACGCTGGCCTGCTTTCAGATGCTGAGCCGGCAGATGACGCTGCCGTTTCGGAAGGACGCGATTGAGAAAGTCCTGCGCGAGCAGGTGCGGCGTGGTCAGAAGCCCAACATGCAGCTGGTGGGCAGCCTCGCTTCGATGATGGGCATGCATGTGGTGGGAGGAACGGTGAGCAGCAGCGCCTGCACCCGACTCCAGACCCCCTCACTGATCGAGTGGGATGGTTCCTTCGCCCTGCTGCAGGCCAGCAACGCCAGAGGAATCGTGCTGGCCTCGCCGAGCAAGGGCCTGGTGAGGATGACTCCCGCCCAGGTGGACGAGGCCTTCCCCGATGGCATCAATCTTCTGCTCGTGGATCGCACCAACGTCACCCCTGAGCAGAAGTTCGGGGTGTCCTGGTTTCTGCCGGCACTGAAGCGTTACCGCGGTGTGCTCACCCAGGTGCTGGTGTCCTCCTTTGTGGTGCAGCTGTTCACCCTGGCCAATCCACTGCTGATTCAGGTGGTGATTGACAAGGTGATCAGCCAGCGCAGCCTCGACACCCTGCAGGTGCTGGGTATTGCCCTGGTTGTCGTCACCTTGCTCGAGGGTGTGCTGGAGAGTCTGCGCACGTTCGTGTTCACCGAAACCACCAACCGCCTCGATACGCGGCTGGGCGCGGAGGTGATCGACCATCTGCTGCGCCTGCCGCTCAACTATTTCGATAAACGGCCTGTCGGCGAGCTGGGAAGTCGCATCGCCGAGCTGGAGAAGATCCGCACCTTCCTCACCGGTCAGGCCCTCACCACCATTCTCGATGCTGCCTTCTCGGTGATCTACATCATCGTGATGGCGCTCTACTCCTGGGTGCTCACCCTCGTGGCCCTGGCGGTGGTGCCCATTCAGGTGGGTCTCACGGTGCTCGGTGCACCGCTGTTCCGGCGGCAGTATCGCGATGCTGCCCAGGAAAACGCCAAAACCCAGTCCCACCTGGTGGAGGTGCTCACCGGCATCCAGACGGTGAAGGCCCAGAACGTGGAAATGGTGAGCCGCTGGAAGTGGCAAGACCTCTACTCCAGCTACATCAGCAAAGCCTTCGAGAAAACCATCACCGGCACGGCTCTCAGCCAGACGAGCCAGGTGCTGCAGAAGCTGTCGCAGCTGTTGGTGCTGTGGGTTGGCGCAACCCTGGTACTGAACGGCGAGCTCACCCTGGGCCAGTTGATCGCCTTCCGAATCATCAGCGGCTATGTCACCCAGCCAATTCTGAGGCTGGGGTCAATCTGGCAGAACATTCAGGAACTGCGGGTTTCCTTCGAGCGGCTGGCTGATGTTGTTGACACCCCGGAGGAATCCAACGAAGCCGACAAAAAGAAGATCCCTCTGCCGCCGGTGCACGGAAGCGTGCGCTTCGAGGACGTGACTTTCCGCTTCAACCCCGGCACGCCACCCGTTCTCCACAATGTGAATCTGACGATTCCCGCCGGCACCTTCGTGGGCGTGGTTGGCCAGAGCGGAAGCGGCAAGAGCACGCTGATGAAACTGTTGGCACGCCTGTACAGCCCCGAATCAGGACGCGTGGTCATCGACGATTACGACATCGACAAAGTCGAGCTCTATTCACTGCGTCGTCAGATCGGCATCGTGCCGCAGGAGCCACTTCTTTTCAGCGGCTCGATCAGCGACAACATCGCTCTCGGCAATCCCAACGCCAGCAGTGACGACATTGTGGAGGCGGCAAAAATTGCCTGTGCCCATCAATTCATCATGGAGCTCGCCGCTGGCTACAGCACCAACATCGGCGAACGGGGAGCTGGATTGTCCGGTGGACAGAAACAGCGGATTGCCATCGCCCGCACCCTGATCACCAAACCAAAACTCCTGGTGATGGACGAAGCCACCAGCGCCCTGGACTACGACACTGAACGCCGTCTCTGCGACAACCTCGTTGAGAGCCTCAAGGGAGAAACGGTGTTCTTCATCACCCACCGCCTCAGCACGATCCGACGCGCCGACACCATTGTGATGATGGATCAAGGCGTCGTGGTGGAGCAGGGCACCCACGAAGAACTGCTCAGACTCCAGGGCCGCTACTACGCCCTCTACCGCCAGCAGGAAGCCGGCTAACCCCTGTTCGCTGCTCCAGCCGCACACCTGCCTGCATCGCCGTGAAACTCCACAACCCCATCCGCAAGCTCCAGAACGACCTGGAGCAGAGCATCCACAGCGAAGCGGAAAATGCTTCGGTGCTCCAGCAGTCGCCCTTCTGGGCCACCGCCACCACCTGGGGGCTGATCGCCACGGCGGCCTTTGGTGTTGGCTGGCTGGCCCTGGCGAAAACGGAGGAGGTGGTGGTGGCTCCGGGAAAACTCGAAACCATCGGCTTCGTCCAGGACATCCGGCTGCCCGTGGGTGGCGTGGTGGATGAAGTCCTGGTGAAAGAGGGCCAGAAGGTGAATGCGGGCGACACCCTGCTGCAGCTGGACAGCGAAGCGACGGAGAACAGGCGCAGGAGCCTCCTGCTGGGGATTCAGCTCAAGGAACAGCAGCTGGAACTCAAAGAAAAGGAACTGGCAAAATACCTTGATCTCAATCAAACCGAGCAAGAATCCCTGGAGAGGAATCTCGCCCTTGAAACAGAAATCCTCCAGCGACTCGAGAAACTCACCGAAGAAGGCGGAATCGGAGAGATTCAATACCTCAATCAGCGTAACAAGGTTTCCGAAATTGATGGCAGGCTGAATCAGATTCGCGTTGACAGACTGCGGCAGCAGGCGATCCTTGATCAAGCCATCAAGCAGTTGCGCGGTGAGGTCAATGAGCTGAAATCCAGCCTGTCAGAAGTTCAGACCAATATCCGCTACCAGAATGTAACGTCGCCAGTGAATGGCATCGTCTTCGGTCTGAAGCCCACGGGCCCAGGCTTCGCCGCTCAGACCACGGAGCCGGTGATGCAGATCGTGCCCTTCGACAACCTGGAGGCTCGGGTTGAAGTTGCCAGCGGAGACATCGGCTTTGTCAGTGTTGGCCGCCCGGCAGATATCAGCATTGATTCCTTCCCAGCCACCGACTTCGGTGTTCTCGAAGGCACAGTGCACCAGATCGGCTCGGACGCAATCCCGCCTGACCAGATGAATCCAGTCTATCGCTTCCCGGTGAGAATAAAGCTTGAAAGCCAACAGCTGAACCTCAAATCCGGCCAGGATCTTCCTTTGCAGGTTGGGATGTCACTGCAGGCCAACATCAAGCTGCGCAAGGTCAGCTATCTTCAGCTCCTGCTCAACACCTTCAAGGACAAAACTGATTCACTGCGTCAGATCTGAGCCCCAGAGGTCAGGGATCACCCTCATCTTCGATGGCCTGATCCTCAGCCAGGCCAATCGCTTCCCTCTCTCGCGTGGAGGGATCTACCGCTATGCCAGTGAGTTGCTGGTGGCCCTCAGCCGGGAAGGAGAACTGGAGCAGCTCCTGCCCTACTGCCCCGATCCGCTGCTGGCCGGCTCCATGCAGCGCGAGCTGCAGCAGCTGGAGCAACGGTTCCGAGTGGACCTGCAGCCCAATACCCAGCGGAGCGATGCTCCCTCCAGGGTGCTGCCGACGCCTCCGCACACGGTGAAGCGGTTGCTCAAGCCCCTCTACAGGCGGCTGCAGCAGTCACCCCTGATCCGAGCCCGCGTCCAGCGGCAGTGGCAGTCCCTGCTGCAGAGCTGCCGCCGCGATGCAACGGTGTTCCACACCCCGTTTCAGTCCGTGCCCGCAGAGATCCGTCGCAGCGATCTTGGTGCCGTGGTGGTGACCGTGCACGACATGCTGCCGCGCATCCATCCCGAATTCTTCACCCGCGAGACCATTCGCACCTTTGATGCCCTGCTGGATCAACTCCTGCCGAGCGATCATGTGATCTGCGTGTCTGAATCCACGAAACGGGACTTTCTGCGCTGCCACCCCGGCACCCCGGCCGAGCAGGTGCACGTGACCCCCCTCGCCGCCTCGCCCGACCTCTGCCCCGTCGACGACGCAGCCGCCCTCAGCAGCCTGCGCCGTGCGCTCGGCCTCCAGCCGGATGATCAGGTGGTGCTCAGCCTCTGCACCCTGGAACCCCGCAAGAATCTCAGCACCTTGATCACGGCCTTCGAGCGGCTGTGGCGCCGTTGCGACGGCAGCGCCCTGAAGCTGGTGCTGGCCGGCTCCCTGGGCTGGAAGACCACCGCCCTCAGCGAGCAGTTGCGCACCAGCCCGGCCGCCGAGGCGATCGTGGTGAGTGGCCACATCCCCGACGACCGGCTGGCCTGTCTCTACTCCCTGGCCGACGCCTTCGTGTATCCCTCGGTGTATGAGGGCTTCGGCCTGCCGCCTCTGGAAGCGATGCAGTGCGGCACGCCGGTGATCGCGGGCAACACGTCGTCGTTGCCGGAGGTGGTGGGCGATGCCGCCGTGCTGATCGACCCCCACAGCCCGGACGCGCTGCACACCGCCCTGGCGGATCTGCTGGGCTCGGCGCAGCGGCGCCGGGATCTGGGCCAGGCCGGTGTGGCCCGGGCGGCTGGGTTCAGCTGGGGCCGCACAGCCCGGCGCACCGCAGCGATCTACCGGACCATCCTTGCCGGCCATGGCTGAGGCGCAGGCGGAGGCGGAGGCGCCGCGGCGGCTGGTGATCGCCTACCGCAGCGACGGCTTTGTGCAGATGGGCGGGCTGCGGCGCATCGCCCAGGAGCTGGTGGCCCACCTGGGAGCGACCCGCCCTGACCTGGCCGTGGCCACGCTCACGACCACACCGGCCGGCGCCCTGCCCCTCACCGAGCCGTGCCGCCGGCTCTCGCCCCCAGACCAGCTGCTGCTGGTGGGCTGCGACGTTCCCTGGGCCTACGGCCTGGCCGTGCGGGCCCGCCTGCGCGGTCAGCCGGTGAGCTGGCTGCCGAGTTTTCACGACCCCGCCAGCGCCATCCACCGGCGCAAGGCGCGTGTGGCGCAGCTGGCACTCCAGGCCCTGCAGGCCCTGGGCGTGGTGGTGTACGTGCAGACCAGCCACGAACGCCGCCTGCTGCAGGGGCGTCCCCCCGGCCGCTGCCGTCTGTCGGGCCACGGCCTGCCAGCGGCCATCCGCCATGCGCTCAACGCCGGGGGCGGGGCCGACCCCGGCGGGGAGGAAGCCCTGGATCGTCCGATCGATCTGCTGTTTCTCGGCCGACCCACGGTCCAGAAAGGCTGGCCGCGCTTTCTGGCCGTGGCCCGGGCGACCCGGCTGCGCTGTGAGGCCATCGTGCCCATCCCTCCCCAGGGTGAGGCGCCGGTTGCCCTGCACCACCGCCCCGACGACGCGCAGGTGAAGGCCCTGCTGCTGCAGGCCAAGCTGGTGCTGATTCCCGCCACGTACGAGTCGTTCGGGATCGCCCAGCTCGAGGCACTGATGGCCGGCTGCGTGGTGCCGGTCCTGGGCCACTGGCCGCTGTGGGATGGCTGCGAGGTGCTGCAGTGGCAAGGGCTCGATCCGGCCGGGCTGGCTCAGCGCTGCGAGCTCCTCTGCGGCGATCCCCGGCGCCGGCGGCGCCTGCTGCAACGCCAGCTGCGCTACCTGCGGCAGCATCCGGTCCTCACCACCCCCGTGCTGCCGGGCCTGCCATGACGCAGCCCCTGGTGACGGTGATCGTGCCCTTCCGCAACCAGGGGCCCCTGCTGCTGCAGGCCTGCCGCTCCCTGCAGGGGCAGACCCAGGCCCGCTGGCAGGCCCTGCTGGTGAATGACGGCTCCGGGCAGGAGGCCGTGGCCGCGGCCGAGAGGCTGTGCGGCGCCGATCGGCGCTTCCGGCTGCTGCACGTTCCGGACCCGGCGCACTTCCCCGGCCCGTGGCTGGCCCGCAACCTGGGCCTAGAGAGGGCCTCCACCCGCCTGGTGGCCTTTCTGGATGCCGATGACCTCTGGCACCCCGAAAAACTGGAGCAGCAGCTGCCGCTGCACACCCCCCGGCAACCCCTGTTGAGCGTGTGCAGCTACCACCGCTTCCGGGCCGACAGCCTCACCGTTGTCGAGACACGCCACCCGCCGCAGCGGCTCGATTTCGGCGAGCTGCTGCGGGGGAACCCCATCCCCTGCTCGAGCGTGATCGTGGATCGGGGCCTGCTGCTGGCCAAGGGCGGCTTTCTGCCGGAGCGCCATGAGGATTACGGCCTCTGGCTGCGGCTGTTTGCAGCCGCCGATCGGCCTGCCTACCGCTGCCTGGCCCGGCCGCTGATGGCCTACCGGCTCCAGAGCGACTCCCTCTCCGCAGCTCGCCACCGCAGCCTGGTGGCGGTGAACGGCCTGTTCCGCCAGCACCTGCCCCGGCGTCGCCAGCGCTGGCCGGCGCTGCTGGGCTGGGGGCTGGGGCGGGTGCGGGGCAGCCTGTCGAGGCGGATCAAACCCGGCAGCGGTGAGCCGTTGCCGCAGCCGTTCCGCTCCCTGGCGGGCCCAGGCAGTGTCCTCACCGCCCCTGCACCTTGAGCACGGTCTTGATGGTGCGCAGCAGGATCACCAGATCCAGCCAGGTGCTGAAGTGCTTGAGGTAATAGAGGTCGTAGGAGAGCTTGAGCTCTGAATCCTCAACGCTGGCGGCGTAGGGGGCGCACACCTGGGCCCAGCCGCTCAGCCCCGGACGCATCCAGTGGCGCTTGCGGTAGTGCGGGATGCTGGCCTCGAGGTCCCGCTCCAGTTCCGGCCGCTCGGGCCGCGGGCCGATCAGGCTCATGTCGCCGCGCAGCACGTTGATCAGCTGGGGCAGCTCGTCGAGGCGGGAGCGCCGCAGCCACAGCCCCACCCCGGTGATGCGCCGGTCACCAGGCACGGTCCAGCTGGCGGGAGCGTACCGGGGCGCCACCGCCATGGTGCGCAGCTTGAGCACGTTGAACGGCTCGCCCAGCCAGCCGCTGCGTTTCTGCACGTAGAACACCGGCCCCCGATCCTCGAGCCAGATCAGCAGCGCCGCCAGCAGCATCAGTGGCGCCGTGGCCAGCAGCAGCAGCAGCGCCACCGCCACATCGGCCACCCGCTTGAGCTGGCGCTGGGGGCTGAAGACCGCAGTCCAGGGGATGGCGTCGTAGCTGAGCCAGGGTTCCGGCACCAGGGCCGGCGGCAGCCGCTCCAGCTGGCGCTCCGCCAGGGCCAGCGGCGTGGTGAGGCTGCAGAGACGGGGGTCGCGCCGCTCCAGCTCCTCCAGCCAGGGGCGATGCACCGGCTGCTGCTGGTAGGTGGGGGACACCGCCAGCACCATCGGCCCGGCCTGCCGCGCCGCCTCCCCGGGGGTCACCCGGCGCGGCATCAAGCGGGTGGGGGTGCGCTGCCAGGCCAGCAGTGCCTGCTGGGCCTCGGCCTCGGGCGCCACCAGCAGCAGCCGCGGTTCCTCGGACCGCAGGGCACCCCGGTGCAGCACCACCCGCACCAGCCCCGACCACACCACCACCGGCAGCAGCAGGCTGAGCTGGCTGCTGCGGTGAACCACCCAGACGGCCAGGGGCGGGTTGAGCAGCCAGCGCAACACCGCCACCACCAGGAGACTGGCCAGCACCGTCAGTCCCAGGCGCTGCAGCAGCGTCCAGCGGGGCAGGCGGGGCCGGCCCAGCACCGTGTAGGTGCCCAGCAGCCAGCCCATCACCAGGTAGGTCGCCAGCGTGGTGGCGATCCACCCCGACTGGCCGACCAGCGGCAGCCCACGCAGGTTGATCAGCCCCAGCAGCACCAGCACCAGGCCGAGCAGATCGAGACCGGCACACAGCAGCAGGTCGCGGCGTGGATCGCGCCAGGACATGGCCATCACCGGAGCCGGCCGATGCGTTCGCCGCCATAGCCGGCCCTGTCGCTCACCGCCGCGCACCAGTCCTGGTGCGCAAGGAACCAGCGCACCGTGGCCTCGAGTCCCCGCTCGAAGCTGTGGCGTGGCCGCCAGCCGAGCTCGCCGCTGATCCGGCTGGAATCGATCGCGTAGCGACGGTCATGGCCGGGGCGGTCGCTCACCCGGGTGATCAGCCGGCCGTGGGGAGCCCCCTGGGGCCTCAGCCGATCCATCAGCGCGCAGATCGCCTCCACCACCTGGCGGTTGGTGCGTTCGCTGGCGCCGCCGTGGTCACCGGCGCCGCCCACGCAGTAGCCGCGGCCCGGCTCGCCGCGGGTGGCGGCCAGCAGCAGGGCGTCCACATGGTCCTCCACGTACAGCCAGTCGCGCACGTTGCCGCCGTCGCCGTAGAGCGGGATCGGCTCGCCGGACGCGGCCTTGAGGATCACCACCGGGATCAGCTTCTCGGGGAACTGCCAGGGGCCGTAGTTGTTGCTGCAGTTGGTGAGCACCACGGGCAGGCCGTAGGTGTGGTGCCAGGCGCTCACCAGGTGATCGCTGGCCGCCTTGCTGGCCGAGTACGGGCTGCGCGGGTCGTAGGCGGTGGTCTCCGAGAAGCGCCCCGTGGCCCCGAGCGAGCCGAACACCTCATCGGTGCTGATGTGGTGGAAGCGGAAGCCGGCGCGGCGGTCCTCGGGCAGCCCCTCCCAGTGGGCCCGCACCGCCTGCAGCAGGTTGTAGGTACCGCTCACATTGCTCTCGATGAACGCCCCCGGCCCCTCGATCGAGCGGTCCACATGGCTCTCGGCCGCCAGGTGCAGCACCAGATCCGGATCGGCCTGACGCACCGCCGCCGCGGTCGCCTCGCCGTCGGCCAGGTTCACCCGCAGCAGCCGGTGGCGCGGCTCCCCCCCAGGGGTGCGGGCGGCCGGCCCCAGCTCCGCCAGCACGGCTTCGACGCTGGTGAGGTCGCTGGCATAGCCGCACTTGTCCAGGTTGAACACCAGCGCCTCGCTCTCGCGCAGCAACCGCCGCACCACCGCGCCGCCGATGAAGCCGGCGCCGCCGGTCACCAGCACCCGCCGGCTCTCGCCCAGCAGCTCGGCGGCGGTGGGTGCTGACGCGGTGGTCATGGGGTTTCGGCCTGATCGGCGCAGCCTGGGTCCTCGCGGCGCCTGCTGCGCAACGCGAAGAGCACACCGGTGTCGATCAGGAACACGCCCACTCCCGCGGCTGCAGCGGCCGGACCGCCAGTAGGGTCCAGACAGCCTCAGGCATCAGTCGGCCGGCGGATCCACTCAGCTTAAGTGCGCCCCCATTGCCGCCAGCACCTGCCGCAGGGCAGCGCGCCAGTGCTGCGGCTCCAGCTCCAGCAGGCGGTGCGTGGGACCGCAGGCCAGCAGCGAGTAGCTGGGGCGCCGCGCCGGGGTGGGGTAGTCGGCGGTGGTGAGCGGATTCACCGGGGCCGGCCGCTCCAGCAGCCCCAGCTCCTGCCCCAGCTCACCCACCGCCAGGGCCACGTCGTACCAGCTGGCGGCGCCGGCATCACTCCAGTGCAGGATCGGTGGCACGGCCATGGCACCGGCGCGCCCGATCAGCCGCCAGCAGGCCGCCGCCAGGGTGTGGGTGCTGGTGGGGCAGCCCACCTGGTCGGCCACCACGCCGAGGGGCTGGCCGGCGGCCCCCCGCTCCCGGTGCAGCCGCAGCATCGTGCGCGCGAAGTTCCGGCCCACCGGCCCCATCACCCAGCTGGTGCGCAGGATCACGCCCCGCCCGGTGCCGCCCAGCAGCAGCTCCACCGCCGCCTCGCCGGCCGCCTTGCTGGCGCCGTACACCCCCAGCGGCCGACGCGGCTGCTCGGGGAGGTAGGGGCTGCCCTGGCTGCCGTCGAACACGAAATCGGTGCTGATCTGCAGCAGCCGGCCACCCGTCTCACGCAGTGCCTGCGCCAGCGCCCGCGGCGCACCCCCGTTCACAGCGTGGGCCAGCTCCGGCTCGCTCTCGGCCCGGTCCACCGCCGTGTAGGCGCCGGCATTCAGCACCCAGTCGGGACGGTGCGACCGCACCGCCCGCCGGCAGGCGTCGGCGTCGGCCAGGTCCAGCGCCAGCAGTCCCGGCCCACCGGAGCGGCTGGTGGCGATCAGCGCCACCCCCTCCGGCCGGGATGCCACCAGGGCCTGGCCCAGCTGGCCTGCGGCGCCGGTGAGCAGCACGGTCGCCGGCACCCCGCTCACGCGAACACATCCCCGGCCGCCACGGCCTCGGCGAAGGTGGGCGCTTGGGCGTCCTTGGCGCTGAGCTGGGGCATGGCGCCTGCCAGCGCGTGCAGGGGCCAGGCGATCGCCAGCTGGGGATCATCCCAGCGGATCGCGCGCTCGCAGTCGCGGCTCCAGAAGGCGGTGGTCTTGTAGAGCACCTCGGCCTGCTCGCTGAGGGTGAGGAAGCCGTGGGCGAAGCCCCCCGGCACCCACAGCTGGGCCCTGTTCTCGGCACTGAGTTCGGCCCCCACCCACTGGCCGAAGGTGGGCGAGCCACGGCGGATGTCCACCGCCACATCGAAGATCGACCCCAGCACGGCGCGCACCAGCTTGCCCTGGGGATGGGGCGGCAGCTGGTAGTGCAGGCCCCGCAGCACGCCGGCCGCCGAGCGCGAGTGGTTGTCCTGCACGAAGCGGGTTGTACCGGCCGCCGCGTCGAAGGCCCGCTGGTTCCAGCTCTCGTAGAAGAAGCCGCGCCCATCGGCGAACACCTGCGGGGTGATCAGCAGCGGCCCCTCCAGCGCGACGCCGGCCGCCGTGGTGAGCCGTTCACCCCGCAAGCTCCAGCTCCAGCAGCTGCATCAGGTAGTCGCCATAGCCGCTCCTGCGCAGCGGCTGGGCCAGGCGTTCCAGCTGGGTGCCGTCGATCCAGCCCATCCGCCACGCCACCTCCTCCGGACAGCCCACCTTGAGACCCTGGCGGTGCTCCAGGGTGCGGATGTAGCTGGCCGCCTCGTGCAGGGAGTCGCAGGTGCCGGTGTCGAGCCAGGCCATGCCCCGGCCCATCAGCTCCACCCGCAGCACGCCCTCGTCGAGGTACTGACGGTTGAGGTCGGTGATCTCCAGCTCCCCCCGCGCCGACGGCCGCACCCGCCGCGCCCGCTCCACCACCGAGGCGTCATAGAAATAGAGCCCGGTCACCGCATAGCGCGACTTGGGCCGCGCCGGTTTCTCCTCGATGCTCAGCACCCGGCCGTCCGCCGCGAACTCCACCACCCCGTAGCGCTCCGGATCGCGCACCGGGTAGGCAAACACCGTGGCGGCACTCCCGCTGCCGTTGCTGTCCTGCAGCTGGGGCACCAGGTCGTGGCCGTGGAAGAGGTTGTCGCCCAGCACCAGCGCCGCCGGGGCACCGGCGAGAAACTCCGCCCCGATCAGAAAGGCCTGGGCCAGGCCATCGGGGCTGGGCTGCACGGCATAGCGGATCTCCATCCCCCAGGCGCTGCCATCGCCCAGCAGCCGCTCGAAGGCCGGACGATCGAGCGGGGTGGTGATGATCAGCACCTGCCGGATGCCCGCCAGCATCAGGGTGCTGAGCGGGTAGTAGATCATCGGCTTGTCGTACACCGGCAGCAGCTGCTTGCTCACGCCCACGGTGATCGGATGCAGGCGCGTGCCGGTGCCGCCGGCCAGGACGATGCCCTTGCGGGGATGGGCCGGCGGGGGGGGCTGCGCCAGGGCGGACGGTGGAGCCAAGGGACCGGCGTGGCTGGGAGGATGCTGCCATGAGCCGCGTCTGATGGCCGCGATCCGTCTGCTGCGACACGCCCCCGGTGCCCCCGGCCTGCGCTGGCTGGGGCTCGGCCCAGGCCTGCGGCCCACCCGCGGGCTGCTGAAGCTGCAGCGGCTGTTCAACCACCACGCCTTCTGGGCCCGGGAGCGCAGCTATGGCCAGCTGCGCCGACTGCTGGGCGGCAGTCCCGTGGTGGTGAGCCTGTGGCGGGGCAAGCGCCTGGTGGGCTTCGGACGGGCCAGCAGCGACGGCACATGCCGGGCCGTGCTCTGGGATGTGGTGGTGGCCGGCGACCTGCAGGGCCGCGGCCTGGGGCGCCAGGTGGTGGAAGGCCTGCTCAGCCACCCGCGCCTGCGCGACGTGGAGCGGGTGTACCTGATGACCACCAACAGCGCCGGCTTCTACGAGCAGCTCGGCTTCCGCCGGGTGGGCACCCAGCAGCTGCTGGTCAGGCAGGCAGGGCGGCCATGAGCGAGCCCATCTCGATCGCCTGCAGGGCGTAGCTCCAGCCCAGGTTGCTCTTGATCCCGGCCCGCTCCAGGGCCTGCTGCATGGTGTCGGTGGTGAGCACCCCGAAGATCACCGGCACACCGGTGGCCCGGCTCACCGCCGCCACGCCCTTGCTCACCTCGGCCACCACCACATCGAAGTGGGGCGTGTCACCGCGGATCACGGCCCCCAGGGTGATCACCACCTGGTAGCGGCCGCTGGCCGCCAGCTTCTGGGCCACCAGCGGGATCTCGAAGCTGCCCGGCACCCAGGCCAGATCCAGCTGGGGGCTGGTGGCGGTGGTGTCGATGCCGTGGCGGTGCAGGCAGTCGAGGCAGCCGCTCAGCAGCTTGCCGGTGACCAGATCATTGAAGCGGGCCACCACCACCGCCAGACGCAGCCCGCCGGCAGTGCTGAAGGTTCCCTCGAATGTGGCCATGGGCACCCGCCACTGCCGTGGCGCCGATCTGGTGGGCCGAGCCTAGAAGCCGGTCCTCAGGCCACGCAGCTGTTCAAGGCCATGCCGCTGGTCAGACCACGAAGAAGCTCATGCCCCAGTTCACCAGCACCAGGGCCACCCAGGCAATGCCCCCGAGCAGGATCAGACGGTTGGAACGGCCACTGTCCTCGCTGCTGGCGTAGAGCACCGGCACCGCCACGATCAGGGCGAACGACATCACCACCAGGGCCAGAACGGTGAGGGTGTTGAGGATCTGCATGGATCAGCGGATGGGATCGGCTGGAGGCAGGCCGGCCGGTCGATTTCGGGATTCTCACACGTGACTCCCGCCCCCCCGGGCCCGCCCGGGGCGTTCCTTCACAAGTTGTCGAGCAGGCACACGTTGTCGAGCGGGGCTGGCGGGCGCGCCATCGGCCCCCATCCGCCGATCAACCCGTGATGCCCCTGCTCCTGGCCCGAATCGCCTCCTGTACAGCCTGTACAGAATCCGGAATCGCCCGCACAGACCCCAGCCCTGCCCGGCCAGCCGCCGTACGATCGAAGCCAGCATCCAGGGGGTCCGTGGCCACGGAAGCCGAGCAGCAGCTCTCGCTCGTGCCCGAAGCCACCGTGCAGGGCAGCCTGTTCGCCGAGGCTGCCGCCGCCAGCCCCCCCGCGGCACCGGCTGCCGCCCCTGCCGACACCGCCGCTGATCTCGATCCCGAGACCCTGGCCGCCGACGCCGCCGCCCGTCCCCGCCAGCGCCGCCAGCCCGTCGGCACCCCCACGCCCGCCGCCAGCGCCCAACCCTGCATCACCGCCGCGCCGGCGCCGCCAGCAGCGCCGGCCGCCCCCGACAGCGACCTGCCCCCCTGGCATCACCACGGCCTGGTGGACCCCGCCCAGCTCACGCCGATGCTGCGCCACTACGTGGAGCTCAAGCGCGCCCACCCCGAGCGGCTGCTGCTCTACCGGCTGGGGGATTTCTTCGAGTGCTTCTTCGAGGACGCCCTCACCGTGTCGCGCCTGCTGGAGCTCACCCTCACCGGCAAGGAGGCCGGCAGGGCGATCGGCCGGGTGCCCATGGCCGGCATCCCCCACCACGCCGCCGAGCGCTACTGCGCCGACCTGGTGCGCCGCGGCCTCAGCGTGGCCCTCTGCGATCAGCTCGAGGAGGCCGGCGCCCGCAGCCAGGGCCGGGGCGAGCTGCTGCGCCGCGACATCACCCGCGTGCTCACCCCCGGCACGGTGCTGGAGGAAGGCATGCTCGCCGCTCGCTGCAACAACTGGCTGTGCGCCGTGGTGCTCGACGGCTCGGCGGCCCGCTGGGGGCTGGCGGTGGCCGATGTGAGCACCGGGGAGTTCCGCGTCAGCGAGCGCGACGGCAGCGACGCCCTGCACCAGGAGCTGCTGCGGCTGGAGGCCGCCGAGGTGCTCTGGCCCTCCGGCACTGCAGGCGAGATGCCGCCGCCGGCGGCGCCCGCCTGGTGTCCCGCCAGCCTGCGCCTCACGCCCCTGCCCCGCACCCCCTTCGAGCTGACGGAGGCCGGCGCCACCCTCAGGGAGCGGTTCGGCCTGGCCAGCCTCGATGGCCTGGGGCTGGGGGAGGTGCCCCTGGCCCTGCGCGCCGCCGGCGGCCTGGTGCACTACCTCGACGGCACCCAGAACGGCACCACCAAGGCCCGGGTGCCGCTCGACCTGCCGATCACCTGGCACGCCGGCGATGCCCTGGTGCTCGATGCCGCCACGCGCCGCAACCTCGAACTCACCCGCACCCAGCTGGGCGGCAGCCTGCACGGCTCGCTGCTGTGGGCGATCGACCGCACCCACACCGCCATGGGCGGCCGCTGCCTGCGCCGCTGGCTGGAGGCGCCGCTGGTGGAGCGCGCCGCCATCCTGGAGCGCCAGGCGGGCGTCAGCGAACTGGTGGGGCAGCGGCCCCTGCGCCTGTCGGTGCGCCGGCTGCTGCGGCCCATGGCCGACCTGGAGCGCCTGGCGGGTCGTGGCGGCGCCGGCACCGCCGCCGCCCGCGCCCGGGTGGGCCTGGCCGACGGCCGCGAGCGCGTGCCCCAGCAGGGCGCCCCGCTGGGGGGCGCGCC
>JBFLKL010000247.1:0-4749 GCA_040883175.1 Synechococcaceae cyanobacterium
CGGTCAGCGGCCAGCGCCCAGCTGCGACGGGATCACGTCCATCTTCAGCATCTCCCCCCGGCGATTCACGCTCAGGCTGAGTCGCCCCCCCCCCCCGGCCCGCTCCACGGCCGCCACCAACTGGGAAGGTTCAACCACGGGCTGGCCATCCGCAGCCACCACGACATCCCCCTGACGCAGCCCGGCCCTCTGAGCCGGACTGTTTGACGCCACCGAAGCCACGCGCACCCCCCGATCGAGTCCGGTGCCGTCCCCAGGACGCACAGCGTCCAGACCGATGCCGATCACCGGATGGCTCACCCTGCCCGTGGCCATGAGCTGTCGGACGATGTCCCGGGCCCGGTTGATCGGGATCGCGAAGCCAAGGCCGGCGCCGGGGCCGGTCCGCACCAGGGTGTTGATGCCGATCACCTCACCATCGGCATTGAGCAGGGGGCCTCCGGAATTGCCCGGGTTGATCGCGGCGTCGGTCTGGATCAGATCCAGCCGGCGGTCTGTGATGCCCAGCTTGGCCGCGTTGCGGTTGAGGTTGCTGATGATCCCCATGGTGACGGTGTTGTCGAGACCGTAGGGGTTGCCCACTGCGATCGCCCATTCACCCACCTCCAGTCGATCGGAGTCCCCCAGAGGCGCCACCGGCCAGGGACCTGGGCCCTCGATGCGCACCACGGCCAGATCGGTGAGCCGATCCAGCCCCACCACGGTGCCGCCGACGCGGCGCCCGTCCTGCAGCCCCACGGTGACACGGTCGGATCGCTCCACCACGTGCGCATTGGTGAGCACCAGGCCATCGGCCTGAAAGATGAAGCCGCTGCCCTGGCCCCGTTCCGTGCGCTGAGGGGGCCGGGAGGGCTGAACCTGCTGCGGCAGCCCGAAGAACTGGCGGAAGATCGGATCGTTGAGCAGGGAGCTGGGCAAACCGCGCTGACCTGCCACCGCCACGGTGCGCTCGGTGTCGATGGTGACGACGGCCGGGCTGGTGCGCCGCACGGCGGCGGCAACGAAGGACTGGCGGCCGAGGGCCGCTGCCATCGCCGGGGAGGACGGCGGAGCGGCGGCGATGGTGGAGACGCCTGAAGCCAGCGACGACGGAGCCCGGCTCAGGCCGGCCAGGAGCAGGGGCAACAGCAGCAGAGGCGCCCGCAGCGGAGCGGGAGGGCGGTGAACGGACATGACGGCAAGCCGAACGCTGACCAGAGAGCTGATTGGACCGTAAGCAGGATGGGCTCAGCTTCGAAAGGGGAGCGGACCGGCCTTGGCATCGCCCACAGACCGGGACAACCCCATCTAAGGTATACGAAGAAATATTTCGAGTCATGGACACCTCCCGCCTGCTGCTGGCCTTCCTGGCTTTCGGTGCCGCCTGCACCACGCTCTGGGCCTGGATGCTCGCCACCACGGGCAGCAATTCCAACGCGGCCGGGCAATGATGGAGCGGTCGGCGCCGCATCCCGCCACTGAAGCGGGCACGAGGCCATGAAAGCCCTCCTCTCCCAGATTTTCCCGATCCTCTACGGAGCCTGCTTCCTGGTTCTGCTCTGGCAGGCCTTCCGGGTGATGGGCCAGGGATTCCGGGCTGCATCCCAGGATGTGACACCCCCGCGGGATGCCGGCAGTGATCGCACCGGCCGGTTGACGATCCACCCCGAACTTCTCGATGCCGAGGGCCAGCTCACCCAGGAAGACCTGCTGACGGTTCGCTTCGGAGGCGATCAGGAGCGCTCCGCCCCTCCCTCCGATCCAGGCTGAATCCGGCCTGCCCCCTCCACTGAATAGGCTCGTCGTCGAGTGAATGACTTCGGGGAGACGGCCGGCTTGGATCAACGCACGCGAATCGTGGCAGCAGTGCTGCGCAACCTGAAGCTGCCGCCCCGCTTTCGCCTCAAGCTGGTCAAGGAGGATCCGGTGCGCCTTGAGCTCAGCCTCACCCCTGCCTACGGCAAGTCACCGCTGCTCGTGGGCCTGCTCGAATCCCAGGACCTGGTGGCCAGGCGCGATCGCGAGGGCCGCGTTCCCCGCGACCTCCAGGGCACCTGGGACTGGACCGTGCGTCACGGCAAGGTGAGCACCGGCGGCTGGAACCCCTACCTGAAGGAAGCCCTTCAGACGATGTTCGAAACCGGCCTGCCCGCCATCGTCTACGAGGAGCTCACCGGAGAGGCCTATCACCCGGTGGATGGTGTGCGCCACGTGCGCTGAGCCATCCCCACTGCGCCGTGGCGCTTCAGTCGCTGCCGATCGATGCCCTGGTGCCTCAGATCAGGGAGGCCGTCCATCCTCCTGGGTCCACGCTGCTGCTGCAGGCCCCACCGGGCGCCGGCAAGACCACCCGCGTTCCCGCAGCCATCGAGCCGCTGCTCGACGGGCGGCTGTGGATGCTGGAGCCGCGCCGCATCGCCGCCCGAACCGCCGCCCAGCGCCTGGCGGCCGAGCATGGCGACGCGGTGGGGGGGATGATCGGCTACAGCGTGCGCCTGGAGAGTCGCACCAGCGCCGCCACCCGCATCGAGCTGCTCACCGAAGGTCTGTTCCTGAGGCGCCTTCAGGCCGATCCAGCCCTGGAGGGCGTGGACTGCGTCATCTTCGATGAGTTCCACGAACGCGGCGCTGACAGCGACCTGGCCCTGGCGCTGCTGCGGCAGGCGCGGCAGTTGCTGCGCCCCGATCTGCGTCTGGTGGTGATGTCGGCCACCCTGGGGCTGGACTCCCTGGCCCAGCGGCTTCCGGAAGCCGCTGTGCTGCGCAGCGAGGGCCGTGGCTTCCCCGTGGCGATCAGCCATCAGCCGGCTCGCGCCGGCGAGCGCCTTGAGCAGCAGGTGGTTCGGGCCCTGGAGCAGCACTGGCTGGAGCAGCGCCAGCCGGCCGAGAGCGTGCTGGTGTTCCTGCCCGGCCGGCGGGAGATTCAGCGCTGCGGCGAGACCATCGGCGCCGCCGACTGGAGTGACGGACTGGAGCTTGTGCCCCTGCACGGCGATCTCAGCCTGGCGGAGCAGACCCGGGCGATCGCTCCGGCCCGCGGCCCTGCCGGCAAGGTGGTGCTGGCCACCAGCATTGCCGAGAGCTCCCTCACGATCGCCGGCGTGACCCTGGTGATCGACACCGGGCTCAGCCGGCGCAACCGCTTCGATCCCGCCCGCGGGATGGACGCTCTGGTGACCCTGCCCGCCAGCCTGGCCAGTGCGGAGCAACGCGCCGGTCGGGCCGGGCGCCTCGGCCCTGGGCGCTGTGTGCGGCTGTGGTCGGCAGCCGACCAGCGGCAACGGCCCGCGCAGGATCCGCCCGAGCTGCTGGAGACCGACCCCTTGCCCCTGGCCCTGCAGCTGGCCCGCTGGGGCGATCCCACCGGTACGGGGCTGGCGTGGATCGATCCACCACCGGCTGCGCCGCTGCTTGAGGCCCGCCGCCTGCTGCGGCAGCTGGGGGCCTTGGACTCAGCAGGCCAGCTGAGCCGTCACGGCCGGGTCATGGCCGGCCTGGGCCTCCATCCGCGGCTGGCCCACCTGCTGCTGGTAGGCCAGCAACGGGGACTGGGACGCCTGGCCTGTGAACTGGCGGTACTGATCAGTGAGCGGGATCCCCTGCCCCGCCAGGAGGCGGGCTGCGACCTGCTGCACCGGCTCGACTGGCTGCGGAGCCAATCCTCCCGTCACCCCATGCAGCGACTGCGGCGCCAGTTTCAGGGGCAACTGCCCGAGACCTCGCGCGGCCCGGATGCGACCGGAAACACCCGCGCCGGTGCTGCTGATGACCTGGCCGCCGCCCTGCTGGTGGCTGAGGCCTTTCCCGAGCGGTTGGCCCTGGCCCGGGCTGGACAACCTGGGCGGTTCCTGCTGCGCAGTGGCCAGGGAGCCATCCTCCACGCCGACGACCCCCTGGGCCGTGAGCAGGCCCTGGCCGTGGCCGTGCTGGATGGGGAGGGCCGGGACGCCCGCATCCATCTGGCCCTGCCCCTGCCCCTGCGGGAGCTGCAGCGCCTGGCGAAGGAGCACGGCAGGGAAGAGACCAGCGCCATCTGGGACGAGCCTGCCGCCAGGGTGCGCTGCGAACGCAGCCTGCTGCTTGGGTCCCTGGTGCTGGAGCGCGAGCCCTGGACTGGTGCAGCGCCCGAGCAGGTGCACGAGGCTCTCCTGAGGGGCCTGCGGAGTCTGGGGCTGGAGGCCCTGCCATGGACACCGGCCTGCCGCCAGCTGCAGCAACGCCTCTGCCTGGCCCATCGGCAGCGCGGCAACCCCTGGCCGGATCGCTCGGATGCAGTGCTGGAAGCAGATCTGCAGGCCTGGCTGGAGCCGCACCTGATCGGCCTGACCAGCCTGCGAGAAGTGCGGGAACTCGACCTTCGAGAAGCCCTGTGGGGCGAACTGGAATGGGGGCTCCGCCAGGAGCTGGAGCGGCTGCTGCCCAGCCGGCTGCCGGTGCCCTCCGGCCGCAGCGTGGCGCTCGATTACAGCAGCGGCGAGCCAGTGCTGGCGGCGAAGCTGCAGGAACTGTTCGGCTGCCGGCAGACGCCGACTGTGCTGGAAGGGGAGCTGGCGGTGACGCTGCACCTGCTCACACCCGCCGGCCGCACGGCCGCCATCACCCGTGACCTGGAAGGGTTCTGGCAGGGCGGTTACGCCCAGGTACGACGCGAACTGCGGGGCCGCTACCCGAAACACCCCTGGCCGGAGGACGGTGGCGAGGCCCAGCCCACGTCCCATCCCAAAGCTCGGCAGCCCCAGGCCCCCAGGTAAGGCGGCAGTGCAGCAGCGC
>JBFLKL010000248.1:0-3366 GCA_040883175.1 Synechococcaceae cyanobacterium
AGCGGGTGAACAGCTCGGCCACCGGCCGGCGCTCCTGCGTGTAGCTGTCGAGCAGGGCCGGGGCCGCCACGCCGTGGTGCACCAGGGCCAGCTTCCAGGCCAGGTTGGCGGCATCCTGCAGGCCGCAGTTCATGCCATGCCCCTTGGCGGGAGAACACACGTGGGCGGCATCACCGGCCACGAACACCGGCCCGGCCCGGAAGCTGCTGGCCACCCGGGTGTGGCAGTGGAAGCGGCGCGGGTTCTCCACGCCCCGGAAGCGGGCCGCCGGCAGGTAGCGCCGCAGCACGGCGGTGGCCTCCTCCACCAGATCGCCCTGCTCGGCGGCGGGCCGCATGTACACCCGCCAGCGCTGATCGGGTAGGGCCGTGAGGATCAGCGGCATGGCCTCGAGGTAGGCGGCGTTCAGCTCATAGGAGTCGGGCCAGCCCTCCACCGCGGCGTCGAACACGGCCCAGGAGCGGGCGATGGCCTGGCCCTCGAAGCCGATGCCGCTCAGCTCGCGGGTGCTGCTGTGCAGGCCGTCGCAGCCCACCAGCCAGCGGGCCTCCACGGTGTGCTCCTGCTCGTCGCAGGCGAGGGTGGCGCTCACGCCGTCGCCATGGGGCTGGAGGCCCAGCAGCCTGCAGGAGCGCTGCACGCGGCCGCCATGGCGCTCGAGATGGCCTGTGAGGATGGCTTCGGTCACCTCCTCCGAGAGGCCGAGATTGAAGCCGTAGCGGCTGCCGCTGGCGGCCAGGTCCACCTCCCCCAGCCGGTGGCCGTCGGCATGGATCAGGATCCGGCGCTGGCGGCAGCCGGCGGCCAGGAAGGCCTCCTCCAGCCCCAGGGCCTCGAACAGCTCCAGCGACAGCGCATGGATCACCGTGGCGCGGTCCCAGTGCAGCGCCTCGGCACGGGCGTCGATCAGCAGGGTGGGCACCCCGCGACGCTGCAGCTCCCCCGCCAGCAGCAGTCCGGTGGGGCCGGCACCCACCACGAGCACGGCGGTCTGGCGAGGCAGCGGCATCGACACGGATCGGAGACGGCAGGGGAGTGGGATCAGGCCAGCCCGGCAGGCAGGCTCAGGGACGTGCGCAGCAACTCGAACACCTCGGCATGGCTGCCGGCGAAGCTCATCACGCCGCGATAGCGCGCCAGCCCGAGAAAGGCTTCGTCGTAGTGGGTAGGCCCGATCTGGGACCGGTGACAGCGGAGCGCCTCCAGCTTCCGTTCCACAGTGGTGCTGATGTCCACGGCCAGCTGGGGCGTGCTGAGGGGATGCCACACCTCGTAACCGAGGATCGTGGCCGGAGCGTGCGGCTCCCCCCGGGCTTCCTGATACCAGGGCCCGGCGGCACCGGCCGCGGCGGCCATCACCAGCTCGTGCACCACGCGGTGATCGGGGAAGGCGTCGCTGCTGGCATGCACGAACAGGATCTCCGGGCGGACCGCGCGGATGAGGTCGATCACGGCGATCTTCAGCTCCCGGGAATACGCCGTGAGCCCATCGGGGGCCCGCAGGAACTCCACCCGCTCCGAACCCAGCACCTCGGCAGCCCGCTGCGCTTCCTGCTCCCGGGTGGCCGCCAGCGTGGTTCGATCGATTGTGCTGCTGCCGGCCTCCCCGGAGGTGACGCACACATGCACGGCCCTCCACCCCTGCTCGATCAGCTTGCGCACGGTGCCGCCGCAACCGATCTCGATGTCATCGGGATGAGCGCCGAAGGCGAGAAGGGTGGTCATGCAGCAGATCCGGGCACTAGGGGAACGGCAGGCCCTGGGCTTCCACGTACACCGCGTAGACCGACTGCCCGGCCGTGATGAACAGCCGGTTGCGCCGGCGCCCGCCGAAGCAGAGATTGGAGGCCACCTCCGGCAGGTGGATCCGGCCGATCGGTTCCCCCTCGGGGGAGAACACGGCCACGCCATCGAGCCCGGGATCGGCCCAGCCTGAACTGGCCCACACGTTGCCATCCAGATCACAGGTGAGGCCATCGGCCATGGCGGCCCCCATGTCGCAGAACACCCGCCCGTTGGCCAGCCGCGATCCGTCGATCACGTCGTACACAAGGATCCGGCGCGGGTGGCCCGGCTTGTGGGAGGCGCCTGTATCGGTGATGTAGAGCTTTCGGAAATCGGGCGAGAAGCAGAGCCCGTTGGGTTTCTCGATCGCGTCGGCCACCACGCTCGCCTCGCCGGTGTCCGGATCGAGGCGGTAGACGTTGGCGGGAAGCTCGAATGCCGCCCGCTCGCCCTCGTAGTTCACGAGGATGCCGTACCCCGGATCGCTGAACCAGATGTGGCCGTCGGGGTGCACCACCACATCGTTGGGGGCGTTCAGCCGCCGGCCCTGAAAACGATCGATCAGCACGGTGAGCGAGCCGTCGTGCTCGGTGCGGGTCACCCTGCGGGTGAGGTGCTCGCAGCTGATCAGGCGGCCCTGGCGGTCACGGCTGTGGCCGTTGGCGTAGTCCGATGGACTGCGGAAGACACTCACGGTCTCGGTGTCTTCGCACCAGCGCAGCATCCGGTTGTTGGGGATGTCGCTCCAGAGCAGGTAGCGCCCATCGCCGAACCACACCGGACCCTCCGTCCAGCGGGCGCCGGTGTGGATCCGCTCCACGGCGGCATTGGGGAGCACATAGCGCTGAAAGGCCGGCGCGATCACCTCGATGGCCGGGTCCGGGTAGTGCACCGGGCCGCCCTGCCAGTCTCTGTGCATCGCCGCCATCGCTGCCCGGAGTTCACAGACCGTGCAGGCGGCCCAGGGGTCTTCCTTCCGTTGTAGCCACGGCTGGAAGATCGGCACCGTCTCTCCTTACCTCCCCGTCGGCGCTGCGAAGCTGGCCGATGCACGCAGACCCGGGCCCATGGCCGCCGATTCCTACGTTCTCGGCAGCCATGCCCAGGAGCGGGAGCGCCTGCGGCGGCAACATGAGCTCTGGCTGCCGTCGGCCCGATCCGCCTGGCATCAGGCCGGACTGAAGGATGGCTGGTGGGTGCTTGACCTCGGGGCAGGTCCGGGAGACTGCAGTCTCGAGCTGGCCCGTGCGGTGGGCCCCCGCGGCCGTGTGCTGGCCCTGGAGCAGAGCCCCGCCTACGTGGAGGAGGCGCGAGCCGCCGCCGGGCGGGAGCAGCTGCCCTGGCTCGAGGTGCGCCGGCACGACCTGGCCATCGATTCCCTGGCCCCCACCGGTTTCGATCTGGCGTGGTGCCGCTGGCTGGCCATGTTTCTGCCGGCGCTGGATCCGTTGCTCGACCTGCTCAGCCGGAGCCTGCGGCCCGGGGGGCGCTTCGTGGCCCATGAATACGTGCACTGGGAAACCTTCGCGCTCCATCCCCATGGGGATGCCGTCGGCCGCTTCGCAGAGGCCGCCTTGGCCA
>JBFLKL010000249.1:0-2703 GCA_040883175.1 Synechococcaceae cyanobacterium
AACCCATGATGGTGAGCGCATCTTCTATGTGAACGTCGGAGAGGGACCCTCCCGCAACTGGGATGACTGCCGCCAGTTTGGATTCCTCGCGGCAGGAGGTGGTCGGAAATGGAGCAAGCAGCTCGAGAAAATCAGAGTTGGCGACACCGTGATTGCCTATCTCAAGGGCTACGGCTATGTTGGTATCGGCACGGTAATCAGCTCGGCATCTCCTGCCACAAAGTTCTCGGTGAACGGCGTTCCAATCAAGGACCTCCCCCTGATCAACGACACGATTCGCTCCATCAAGCGCTTCAGCAAAGAAAACGGAGAGTATCTCATTGGTGTGGAGTGGCAGGCTGCCGTAGCGAGAGAACAGGCTGCATGGAAGTCCAATGCTGGACTTTATACAACTGCTCTTGTTTGTGCCTCACTGAACAATCAGAGCGAGACAATCAGATTCGCTATTGAGAATCTTAAAGGGGTGGCAAAGGCCAACGCGATTGAAAGCTAGTACAAATACAATTCATCTTTAAAGGTTGCCACCATGGAATCCGCGGCTTCCATTCATGACCTTGTGCCCCCAACTCCACAGCAGTACGGAGCCACTATGGTTTGAGCAAAGGGCTCTATTCTAGCAATCTCTATGATGAGGAACTATCCTTGTCTGCCGCCCTCCCTGAGAAAGCAATTGCATCCGGATGGGCTTCTAAAGAAGAGTTCTTAAACTTCTTTCGTGCTGTCAGCATTGATATCGGCAAAAGCGAACTGGAAGATCCAGGGGGCGCCCGGCTTAAGATATCTGATCACGAAGGCTTCTATGAGTTGGGGCTTGATTCACCATATGTTCACCTTTGGGAGAGATCCTTCTCATCAAACGATCCCTCGCTTAGGGAATCCCTGAAAAACCCAGTAAACTGGCGTCAAGTCCAATACTGAGACTGGCCGGTGCGGTGACTTTCAGGAAAGTTGTCACTCTTGGGCTGCTCTTCAAGCGGCCTGAGCCAATGGTACCGCCAGTCCCATCTTCGACACTTCTGGTGACTTGTTGATCCACACCACCTCTGGCTGGCGCCAGCAGCGGGTGGATCGGCTCCATCGACGCGGATGTTTCTGACGGGCCTTCTCGTAGACATGGGCGCGCCGCCGGCAGAGTTCGACGGCATGGCCGCTGTGGCGCTGGTGCGGCGTCACGAACCTGATGCCGCTGTGACGGTGATGGTGGTTGTACCAATCCACGAACGACACCACCCACGCACAGGCCTCTGCCTTGCTGGTGAACGGCCTGTTGGGGTAGTCAGGACGGTATTTGACCGTGCGGAACAGGGATTCCGAGTAGGGATTGTCATTCGACACCCGTGGCCGGGAGAACGAACGCAGCACCCCCAGCTCTTCCAACCGGGCCTCGAGCGTGGCGGCGCGCATGGCGTTGCCGTTGTCGGCGTGCAGAACCAGCGGTTGGCGGCAGCCCTTGCTGATCCGCTCCCGCAGGCAGGCCCGGCCCACCAGGTCGGCGGCGATCTGCGCGTCTTCTCGCTCGGCGACATCCCAGGCCACCACCTTGCGGCTCCAGACGTCGATCACCAAGTAGAGATACAGCCACACACCCCGCACCGTGGTGGGCAGATAGGTGATGTCCCACGACCACACAGCATTGGGGCGATCCGCTCGCAGCCGCGGCACGGGACGTGGCTCCTGTGGCTGTCGTGCTCGGCCCCGGCGATGGGCCTGACCATGCGCGTGCAGCACCCGGTAAAAACTGGACTCGGAGCCAATGAACAGGTCCTGATCGGCCAGTGCGGGCACGATCTGTCCTGGCGGCAGCGAGGCGTACTCCGGGTGGTTGCAGGTGAGCAGGATCCGCTGGCGTTCCTCCTCGCTCAGGCGGTGGGCGACATGGCGGGGGCTGCCTCTACGGCGGTCCTCACCGTCCCCATCACCCAGGAAGGCCTTCCGCCAGCGCTTGAGGGTGCGCAGGGAAATGCCGATCTCCCCGCAGGCAGCGCTGAGGCTGGCGCCGCTGACCTTGGCCTCACCGATCAACTCGATCGCCTTCTGCCGGTGCGCGGCGTTCGTCAGCCTTCCGCGTCCTCCGAGCAGAAGGCCTCCCACTTTTTTCGCAGCACCAGCAGCGCCGCCGCCTCCGCCAGGGCCTTCTCCTTACGCTGCAGCTCCTTCTTGAGGGCCTTGATTTCTCGCTGGTCCTGGGCGCGGAGCCTCTCCAGCTCCTTCTGCTCGGCCATCGTCAGCACTGGCGCGGCGGTGGCATCGGTGGCGGCCTGACGCCAGCGGCTCACCTGCTCAGGGAACAGACCCCGCTCCCGGCAGTAGGCACCGAGCTCGGTGTCGTTGAGGCCAGCGGTCTCGAGCACCACCGTGAACTTGTCGGCAGCGCTCCAGCCTTCTGGCTCCTTCTCGGATGCGGGCACCACCTCTCCCTGCAGACGCCAGGCCTTCCTCCAGTTGTAGAGGGTCACGACGTGGATGCCCAGCTCCTCTGAAATCCGGGCCACGCTCTGCCGCTGCGGCGGGCTCATTCGCCTCTTGACATCAGCCTTGACGGCCTCGCTGTAACGACGCATTGAACTGCTCCATCAAGCCCCCGGGTGTGCGGTTGAGAGGGGTGACATCTTTCCTGAAAGCGGGGGTCCCTGGCAGATCTTCACTAGCTAGGCTTGCTGTGGAAGACTCAGACGCTACGCGCGAACCCAGGCGCTTCATTGA
>JBFLKL010000250.1:0-4366 GCA_040883175.1 Synechococcaceae cyanobacterium
AACTTGCTCACGTTGCGCGCTGTGGCTCCGCTTTCGGTGAGGGGCAGGATCGCCGCGGCGTTGAGGTTGCGGGCGATGGTGCTGACCGCCTGGCAGATGGCGTTCGGGATCGTGCTCGCCATGCGGCTGTCGATCACCCGCTGCGGGTAGTCGCGTTCGATGCGGCGGGCGATCGTGGCCATGGTCGCCACCGCCTCCACGGGAAAGTCGCCCACGGCACTCTCATTCGAGAGCATCACCGCGTCGGTGCCGTCGAGGATGGCGTTGGCCACGTCGCTCACCTCGGCGCGGGTGGGACGGGGGCAGCTCACCATCGAATCGAGCATCTGGGTGGCGGTGATCACCGGGATGCCGAGGCTGTTGGCCTTGCGGATCAGTTCCTTCTGCAGCAGAGGCACCTCCTCCGCCGGCATCTCCACCCCCAGGTCCCCGCGGGCCACCATCACCCCGTCACAGAGCAGCAGGATGTCGTCGATCTGGTCGATGGCCTCGAACTTCTCGATCTTGGCCACCACTGGTGTGCGATAGCCGTGCTTGGCGATCAGCTCCTTGATCTCGCGCAGATCGGAGGGGTTGCGCACGAAGCTCAGGGCCACCCAGTCCACCCCCTGTTCGAGTCCGAAGGCCAGGTCGACGCGGTCCTTGTCGGTCAGGGCCCGGATCGACAGCTGCACGTCCGGGAAGTTCACCCCCTTGTTGTTGGAGAGCACCCCGCCCACGCTCACCTGACAGTGCAGGGTCTGCTGGGCCCGATCCACGTCCCTCACCACCATCTCCACCCTGCCGTCATCGAGAAGGATGCGGCTGCCTGCCGGAACCTCCTCGGCCAGAGAGCTGTAGGTGACGGTGGCGATGGTCTCGTCGCAGGCCACCTGCCGGGAGGTGAGCTGGAAGCTGTCACCGGTGTGGAGGGAGATGGGACCGTCGGCGAAACGGCCCAGGCGGATCTTGGGGCCCTGCAGGTCCTGGAGGATGCCCACATGCACCCCCAGTTCGGTGGACACCTGACGGATGGTGGCGATGCGGGCGGCGTGCTCGCTGTGATCGCCGTGGGAGAAGTTGAGCCGGAAGGTGCTGGCGCCGGCCGCGATCAGCTCCCGAAGCCTCTCGGGTGACTCGGTGGCGGGCCCGATGGTGGCCACGATCTTGGTGCGACGCATGAGATCGCGGTGATGCATCGGTGCGTCGTTTAACGGCCCGAAACTACCATCGGGCCCACTCCCGGTTGGATCTGCGTGGATCTGCACACCTACCAGCGCCGATCCCGGCAGACCGCCCGCTACCCGGACGCCGGCGCCAACCCCATCTATCCCACCCTGGGGCTCTGCGGTGAGGCCGGCGAGGTGGCCGACAAGGTGAAGAAGGTGATCCGCGACCGCGGCGGCGCCTTTTCCCCCGACGTGACCCGGGCCCTGGAGCTGGAGCTGGGTGATGTGCTCTGGTACGTGGCCCAGCTGGCCACCGAACTCGGGCTGGATCTGGAGCAGGTGGCCCAGGCCAATCTCGACAAGCTGGCCAGCCGCGCCGCCCGTGACGTGATCGGCGGCGAGGGAGATCAGCGATGAGCCGTCCCCCGCTTGCCCGGCCGGCAACGCCGCTGCCGCTGCTTCTGCCTGTGCTCCTGCTGGTGCTGGTGCTGGGGCTGGCCCCTCGGCCCGGCTGGGCTGCCGATCTGGTTGTCTCGGAGGTGACCCTGGAGCCCTGTCCGGCAGCGGATGTGGCTGCCCAGCCCGATCTGCCGCGCCCCACCGGGGCGCGCTGCTACGCCCTGCGGGGGACGGTGTCGAACCCCGGTCGGCGGCCGGTGTTCGACACCGACGTCTATGCCCGGATTCTCGATGCCAGCGGCGAACCGGTGCTGCAGAACCGCACCCGGGTGGGTTCGATCGGGGATGTGCCGCCGGGTCGCTCGTCCTTCGCCCTGCGGCTGGCGGTGCCGGCCGGCACTCCCGATCCGCTCACGTTCCGCAGCGTGCGGGCCAGGGGCTTCGGGGCTCCCGTGCGCACCCGTGCCGGAGAGGGCGATGAGCTGCTGCCCCTCGAGCAGGCCCTGGCGGACTGACGGGAGCGATCGGGCTCAGTACAGGCCGGCCATCACGCTCATGCTCAGGCTGCCGAGGATCTGCTGGCCGAAGCTGAGGGCGAGGAAGGCCAGGATCGCCGAGAGGTCGAGGCCGCCGATGGGTGGGATCAGACCGCGGAACACACCCAGGTAGGGATCGGTGATCGAGCTCACGGTGCTGAGCACCGGATTGCTCCAGTCGAGGTTGGGGAACCAGCTCAGCAGCACCCGCACCAGCAGGATCAGGGAATAGATCTGCAGGGTGTTGCTGACCACCAGCAGCAGCTGGGCGAGAACTTCCATGGCTTGGCGGGAATCGCGGGGAGCGGGATCTGACGATCCGAACTCTATGCAGCCCTGGATGGCTGCGCCTGCCCCTCCTCGGCCCGGATGGCGAAGGTGCGGTGGAACTTCTCGCTCAGGCTCAGCCAGTAGGAGCGGCCGTCGCTCTGGCGCCGGCGCTCGATGAAGTTCTGGGCCAGCAGTTCCTTGATGTGTTCGTAGGCGCCGGAGCCGCGCAGCTCCACCAGCTCCGACTGCAGGATGCGTTTCCTCAGGGCGATGGTCGCCAGAGTGCGCAGGGTCGCTGTGGAGAGGTCCACCGGCAGCAGGCTCTGCACCAGCCCCGCCAGTCCGTCGCGCAGCTGCAGGCTGTAGCGGCTGCCCTCCTGGCGCACCTCCAGGGCGGTGTCGCGATGGGCGTAATCGGCCATCAGGGTGATCAGGCCCAGCTCCGCGGCGTCCCGATCCACGCCGGCCAGCTCCGCCAGCTCCGTCAGGCTGAGCGGCCGCCCCTTCAGGTAGAGGATCGCCTCCAGCCGTGCCGGCAGGGAGAGCGCCTCGCCCGCCATCGCGTCGGCGCCGCTGCCGTGGCCCGTGGGGATGCTGCTCAAGGGGCTGCTCATCCGGCGGCGCCGGCGTTCGGGATCAGATAAGCAGTCCGCTGGCCGGCCATCAACCCAGGAACAGCCGGTAGGCGGGATTGTCGCTCTCCTCCCAGTGTCGGTAATCCAGTCCGGCCAGGAAGGCCTGCCACTGCTCCCGCTCCAGCTGCGGTACCTGCACCCCCACCACGATCCGGCCCACGTCGGCGCCGTGGTTGCGGTAATGGAAGATGCTGATGTTCCAGGTGGCCTGCAGGGCGTTCACGAAGGCCATCAGGGCGCCGGGCTTCTCCGGGAACTCGAAGCGGTACAGCAGTTCCTCCCCCTGTCTGAGCGCCGGACCGGCGCTGGCCGGCAGCCGCCCCCCCACCATGTGGCGCAGATGCAGCTTGGCCAGTTCGTTGCAGCTCAGATCCAGGCAGGGAAAGCCGGCGCTCTCGAGGCTGGCCATCAGCCGCTCGGTGTCGCCGCGGTCACGGATCTGCACCCCCACGAAGATGTGTGCCAGCTGCGGATCCGCCAGCCGGTAGCTGAATTCGGTGAGGCTGCGCTGCCCGAGCACGGAGCAGAAGCGCCGCAGGCTGCCCGGCTGTTCGGGGATCTCCACCGCCAGCATCGCCTCGCGCTCCTCCCCCAGTTCGGCCCGTTCGGCCACGAAGCGCAGGCGGTCGAAGTTCATGTTGGCGCCGCAGGCCACCGCCACCAGGCAGCGCTCCCGCAGCCGCCGGGCGGCGACGTCGGCCTTCATGCCCGCCACCGCCAGGGCACCGGCGGGCTCGAGGATCGAGCGGGTGTCCTCGAACACGTCCTTGATGGCGGCGCAGATCTCGTCGGTGGTCACCGTCACCATGCGGTCCACATGGCGCTGCGCCAGGGCGAAGGTGTGCTCGCCCACCTGGCGCACGGCCACCCCGTCGGCGAACAGGCCCACCTGCTCCAGCCGCACCCGCTCGCCGCAGGCCAGGGAGCGGGCCATGGCGTCGGCATCCACAGGCTCCACGCCGATGATCTCCACATCCGGCCAGAGCGCCTTCACGTAGGCGGCGATGCCGGCGATCAGGCCGCCACCGCCCACCGCCACGTAGATGCCATCGGGGGGGGTGGAGCACTGCCGCAGGATCTCCAGGGCGATGGTGCCCTGGCCGGCGATCACCTCGGGATCGTCGAACGGATGGATGAAGCTGAGCCCTCGCTCGGCGGCCAGGCGGGTGGCCTCGGCACAGGCGGCGTCGTAGTTGTCGCCGTGGAGCACGACCTCCGCCCCCCGGGCCGCCACCGCCTTCACCTTCATCTCCGGGGTGGTGACGGGCATCACGATCACCGCCCGGCAGCCCAGGCGCTGGGCGCCCCGCGCCCCCCCCACGGCAAGGTTGCCCGCACGGGCGGCGAGCACGCCCCGCTCCACTTACGCCCGGCTGGG
>JBFLKL010000251.1:0-3887 GCA_040883175.1 Synechococcaceae cyanobacterium
CAGCACCCTGGTGATGCTCTGGAGCAGCCACTGGATGCCCGCCAGGGTCCAGTAGATGGGCTGCAGATCGGCCCAGACGGCGGCCCCGAGCAGGGCGATCAGCAGGCCCAGGCCGGAGGTCGCCACCCAGCGTTTCACCACCAGGCCTGGCTGCAGCCAGCGCACCGCCCGGCGGGAGCGGCTCACCAGGTCGCGCTGACGGCGATCGCCGCGGCCCACCCAGCCCGGCCGGGAGCGCGTTCGGCGCAGCCGGCGCGGTGAGGAGGGCGAGGCGGGAGGGAACAAGGGTGGGCGGAACGGGGAGTGGGGGAACGGGCGAGGCGCTGTCGAAACTGTAGGCAGGGCATCCAGCCCCCCCGTCAGCCCTGGCAGGATGGGGCGGCGTCGGGGTGCAGCCCTGGACCAGCCGTCCGACACCCTGGCGGAGCTCCGCAACGTGACCATGCAGTGGGGTGACAACCGCGTCCTCGACGCGGTGAACCTCAGCCTGAAGCGCGGCGAGCGGCTGGTGGTGGTGGGACCGTCGGGATCGGGGAAATCCACCATCCTGCGGCTGCTGGCCGGACTGCTGCTGCCCACCCGGGGCAGCGTGCTGCTGCACGGCGAACATCAGCGCTATCTGCGTCTCGATCAGCAGAGCCCCCCGGATGTGCGGCTCGTGTTCCAGAACCCCGCTCTGCTGGGCTCGCTCACCGTGGAGCAGAACGTGGGCTTTCTGCTCTACCGCTTCAGCCGCCTCAGCCAGCGGGAGATCCGCGAACGGGTTCGCCAGGCCCTGGAGGCCGTGGGGCTGGGGGGTATCGAGGAGCAGATGCCCGGGGAACTCAGCGGCGGCATGCAGAAGCGGGTGAGCTTCGCCCGGGCCCTGATCCAGGACCCCAGCCAGCCCAGCGATCGCATGCCCCTGCTGCTGTTCGACGAACCCACCGCGGGACTGGATCCGGTGGCCTGCACGCGCATCGAGGACCTGATCGTGCGCACCACCGACCTCGCCGGTGCCAGCTCGGTGGTGGTGAGCCATGTGCACAGCACGATCGAGCGCACTGCTGAGCGGGTGGTGCTCCTCTACGAGGGCCGGTTCCGCTGGGAGGGCGATCTGGCGAGCTACCGGAGCACCGACAATCCGTATGTGGTGCAGTTCCGCAGCGGTAGCCTGCAGGGACCCATCCAGCCGGCGGAGGCCTGATCGATGCGCCGCTCCGTGCGTGAGGCGATCGTGGGCTTCTCCCTGCTGGCCGCCATCACCAGTGCCGTCGGCCTGGGTCTGTGGCTGCGGGGCCTGTCCCTCACCCGCCAGTTCTGGACACTGGAGGCGCGCTTCAGCGAGGCTGGCGGCCTGGCGGTGCGCTCGCCGGTGGTGTTCCGCGGGGTGGTGGTGGGCAGCGTGCGCTCGGTGCAGATCACACCGGAGGCGGTGATCGCCAAGCTGGAGATCACCAACCCTGCGATCCGCCTGTCCCAGCCCGCGGTGGCTGAGATCGGCCAGGTGTCGTTGCTGGCAGGCGAGGCCCAGGTGGTGCTGGTGAGCAAGGGCCCTCCCCTGCCCGCCGATGCTCCCAGTCCCCGCTCCAGCGACTGTGACAGCGAGCTGATGCTCTGTGACGGCAGCAGCATCAGCGGCACTGAGGGGGCCAGCCTGGCGTCCGTCACCACGATGTTGTATCAGCTGCTCAACCAGGCGGATGAGGATCAGCTGGTGAGCAAGGTCACGGATGTGGCCATCAGCGTGGAGGAGACGGCACGGCAGGCCGACGCCTTCCTGCGCGAGGGCCGCGGCCTGGTGCAGGACGGCAGCGGCCTGGTGCGCCAGGGCCAGTCACTGGTGGGCAGCCTGGAGAGTTCGGTGCAGGAGGTGCAGCCCACCCTCGCCAATCTCAACGCCAGTTCCGCCCGGCTGCGGCAGCTGATGGCCAGGCTCGACGACCCGAAGATGGTGGCCGACCTGCAGCAGACGGTGGCGAACGCCGAGCGGCTCACAGCCCAGTGGCGTGCGGTGGGCGGTGATGTGCAGCAGCTCACCGCCGACCCCAACTTCATGAACGGACTGCGCAGCGTGGCGGTGGGGCTGGGGGAATTCTTCGAGGAGCTGTATCCCGCCCAGACCGGAGCGGCACGGGAGCGGGCGAGCGGCAAGGCCGGCAGCGAGCCGAGCGACGCCGCGGGGAGCAGCGACCAGGGGGCGACCAGGACAGAGCCCACCGGGCGGGAGGCTCCGGCCAAGGCTCCGCTCAGATCGCGCTGATCGCCTCCATGGCGATGGCGGCGATGGCCTGATCGCTGGCCTTGGGCAGCTGCACGTATCTGCCGCCGGCGGCCTCGGCCAGGTCCTTGCCCATGCCGCTGCCGATGAACTTGCGCTCGGTGTCGATCACCAGCAGCTTGATGCCCAGGGCGCGGTAGCGGCTGGCCACCTGCTTCACCTCCTCCTTGAGATCCACCGGCTCCTCCCCCTCCAGCTGGGGCTGGCCCAGGGAGCGGCTGAGCGGCACATTGCCGCGTCCGTCGGTGATCGCCACCACCACCACCTGGCCCAGGTCGCCGGTGGCGATCGCGTTGGCACCGACGCGGGCCGCCTGTGAGAGGCCGTGGGCCAGGGGAGAACCGCCGCCGCAGGGCATCGATTCGAGGCGCCGGCGGGCGGCGGTGATCGAGCGGGTGGGGGGCAGCAGCACTTCGGCCTGCTCGCCGCGGAAGGGGATCAGGGCCACCTCGTCGCGGTTCTCATAGGCCTCGGTGAGCAGCCGGATCACGGCCCCCTTGGCGCTCTGCATGCGGTTGAGGGCCATCGAGCCGCTGGCATCCACCAGGAAGATCACCAGGGCGCCGGCCTTGCGCTGCAGCTGCTTGGCGCGCAGGTCACCGTCCTCCACCACCACCCTGCGGAGGGGTTGGCGCTCGCGGCGGGCTTTCTGATACGGGGCCGCCGCCCGCAGGGTGGCATCCACGGCGATGCGCTTCACCGGGCCGCGGGGCAGCATCGGCTTGACGTAGCGGCCGCGCGAATCGCTGAACACCACCGCCCGGCTGCCGCTGCCGCCGCTCCTGGCCTTGGCGGCGCCGAACAGCAGCAGGTCGGGATCGATCGCCACCGCCTCGGGATCGAGCAGGAACTCCTCCGGCACCTGGGGCGGCGGCTGATCCTCCGGGGTCTCGTCCTGATCGTCAGAGTCGTCTTCGGGGTCGTCGGGCTGCTGCTCATCCTCCGGAGGCTCGGGCTCCTGTTCGTTCTCGGGCGGCTGCTCCCCCTGGGGCGGGGGTGGCGGCGGCGGCTCCATCGGCTGCTCGGGGTCGGGAGGGGGCAGCTGCAGGGCCCGCGGCGCGATCACCAGGCGCACGGCCACCTGGAGATCGTCGGCCTCGACCCGGTCACGGCCGCTCAGGGCCGCATGGGCGCGGGCCACCCGCACGGCGTAGAGCTCGCTGCGGTGGCCCTCCACGCCGCCACGGATCGCCTCGTTCACCAGGTAGGCGATCTGCTCGTGGGCGATCCGCACATCCGGCAACCACTGGCGCGCCAGCAGCAGCTGGGTGGCCAGGGCATCGGTCTCCTCCTGCCAGCGGGCGCGGAAGCTGTCGCCGGCCTCGGCGTGCTGGATGGCGCCGCGGCTGATCTCCACCCGCTGCTCCAGCTCCAGCACCTGGTTGGCGCTGAGGCAGATGGCGAAGCGATCGAGCAGGTGGTCGCGCACCGGCCCCTCCTCGGGGTTGAAGGTGGCGATCAGCAGACAGCGGCAGGGATGGGACAGGCTCAGCCCCTCGCGCTCGATGCGGTTCTCGCCGCTGCCCACCGCCGCCAGCAGCAGGTTGGTGATGCCGTCGTCGAGCAGGTTGAGCTCATCCACATAGAGCACACCCCGATGGGCCTCGGCCAGCAGGCCGGGCTGGAA
>JBFLKL010000252.1:0-5474 GCA_040883175.1 Synechococcaceae cyanobacterium
CAGCTTCCCAAGCTGAACGTCGCCGGTTCGAGTCCGGTCACCCGCTTCCTCTCTCAACCGGTGCTTTCCACTGAAAGCCATGCAGAAACAGGCTTCCGGTCTGCCCGTTTATTCCACAGCCTGATCGGTCGGGCGAGGCTGGGAGGGCATACATCTCACCAGACGTTTCGCGTGGCGCCGCCCCGTGCCTGGGAGGGGGCCAGCCGGACCGCCGTGGTTCACGCCCTGTCTCAGGCTGGCTGCCGAAGACATTGGACGGTGTTCACAATCCCCAGGGATACGTGCGGTTGGCTAGCGCCGCGGTCGGACTGTTGTGGATACACGACTCTGCATCCGGTTGGCCTTGGTCAGTCCCCGGAAGCTGAGTGGCGCCGACGCCACCAACTGGCCAGCAGACTGCCAAGCACGGCATGCACCACTGCGGAGATGGCACCCGGCAGCGCCGTGAGCGGAGCCGCGGCGAACGCTGAGCGGGCCAGCACCACCGCCAGACCGGAGTTCTGCATCCCCACCTCGATGCTCAACGTGCGCCGCACCGTTGCCGGCTGGCCCGCGGCGGCCGGAATCAGCCAGCCGAGCAGGAAACCGCAGCCATGCAGCAACAGGGCCGCGAGCAGGAGCAGGGGGCCCTGGGCCAGCAGGGCCTGGCGCTGACTGCCGACGATGCTGGCCACGATCAACACGATGGCCAGCACCGCCAGTGGTGGCATCACTGGGCCGACGCAGCGGGCCAGGCGAGGGGCGCCCCGCTTCAGGCCCAGTCCGGCGGCCACCGGCAGGAGCACCACCTGCAGCACGTCCACCAGCAGTTTCCAGGCGTCCACGGGCACATAGCGACCGGCCAGCAGTCCGGTGAGTGCCGGCGTCAGCAGCACGGCCGCCAGGGTGCTCACCGTGGTCATCACCACCGAGAGCGCCACATCGGCCCGGGCGATCAGGGTCACCACGTTGCTGGCCGTACCACCGGGGCAACAGCCCACCAGGATCAGGCCCACCGCCAGAGGAGGTTCCAGCTGCAGCACCCTGGCCACAGCCACCGCCAGAGCAGGCATCACGGCGAACTGGGCGATCACGCCGAGAGCCGCCGGCCGGGGACGTGCCAGAACCCGCCGGAAGTCAGCCACCTGCAGTTGCAGGCCCATGCCCAGCATGATCACCGCCAGCGCCAGCACGATCAGTGGGCCCCGCACCCAGGTGAACAGCCAGGGGAACGGCAGCGCCAGGATCACGCCCACCACGGTCCAGACGGGGAACAGCACGGTGAAGCGCTCCAGCACCTCGGTCACTCCCTGGCGACGACAACTCTGGGGCAGCCGGTCTGATGTCGGACCATCGGTGCGCTGATCGGAGGCCCTGTGTCCGGGCCGGGTCACTCGCGCACCACCTCCAGCTCCCCACGCACCATGTTCATGCCGCAGTGGAACGGGTAGCGCCCCGGCGCCAGGGCCGGCAGATCCAGCCCCACCTCGCCGTTCAGCGGCAGATCGAGGCTGCGCTGCAGGTCCGGAACGATCACCTTGGCGACGCAGGCGCTGGGATCCAGGCGGTGGAACACCAGCCGGATCGGCAGGCCCGCCCGCAGCCGCACCCGCGCCGGGGCGTAGCCGCCCTCCACCGTGATCCGCACCGTCTGCACCGCACCATCAGCCGCGGCCGCGGCCGCACCCGTCTGCCCATGACTCCCCAGGAACCACCACAGCTCCAGGGCGATCAGCCCCACGCCACCCAGCGCCACCAGCAGCTTCACGGCCACGGGCTGGGCGATGGTGCGCCAGGCCGGATCGGCCATCTCCATGGGGCTCATCGGGCGGCAGGCAGGGGACGGGGCCGGAAGCGACGCAGCCGCAGGGCATTGGTGACCACGGACACCGAACTGAACGCCATGGCGGCACCGGCCAGCATCGGGTTGAGCAGCCAGCCGGTGAACGGGAACAGCAGTCCCGCGGCGATCGGGATGGCCGCGACGTTGTAGGCGAAGGCGAAGAACAGGTTCTGGCGGATGTTGGCCAGGGTGGCGCGACTCAGCTCGATCGCGGCGCCCACCCCAGCCAGCCGCGCCGCCAGCAGGGTGACGTCGCTGGCGGCGATGGCCACATCCGTGCCGGTGCCGATCGCGAAGCCCACGTCCGCCTGGGCCAGGGCGGGGGCGTCGTTGATGCCGTCGCCCACCATCGCCACCGGGCCTTCACCCTGCGCCTGAAGCCGCCGGATCACCGCCGCCTTGTCGGCGGGTTTCACCTCGGCGATCACCCGGTCGATGCCCACCTGGGCAGCGATCGACTCGGCGGTGCGCCGGGCGTCACCGGTGAGCATCACCACCGCCAGACCCAGGCGCCTCAGTCCGGCCACGGCGGCGGCGGCCTCCGGGCGCGGCGGGTCGGCAATGCCCAGCACGGCTTCCGGCCGGCCGTCCACCTCCACCACCACGGTGCTGCAGGCGCGCGCCTCGAGGGCGGCGGTGATCCTCTCCAGCTCGGTGGCGGCCGTCGTCGCGGTGGCCGGAGCGCCGCCGGGGTCCTCGGCGAACCAGCGCGGTGTGCCGATCCTCAGCCTCAGGCCCTCAACCCGGGCCCGCACCCCGCGTCCGGCCACGGCCTCGAAGTCGTCCACCGGCGGGCGCTCAGCGTCCGGGCAGCTCCTCCGCACGTGGGCCACGACCGCCTCGGCGAGCGGGTGCTCGGAGCGCTCCTCAACCGCGGCCAGGATGGCGGACAGCCGGCGGGAATCCAGCCTGGCGCCCTCCAGCCGCTGCACATCGGTCACCTCGGGCCGCCCCCGGGTGATCGTCCCCGTCTTGTCGAGCACGAGCGTGCGCAGCCCCCCGGCCGTTTCCAGGGTCTCGGCCGTGCGGAAGATCAGACCGTTCTCGGCCCCCTTCCCCGAGGCCACCATGATCGAGGTGGGTGTGGCCAGGCCGAGAGCGCAGGGACAGGCGATCACCAGCACGCTCACCAGGAAGAGGGTTGCCAGCAGGGCATTGCCGCTCACGAGGAACCACACCACAAAGGCGGTGATGGCGATCGCGATCACGACCGGCACGAACCAGGCCGTGACCTGATCAGCCAGACGCTGGACGCGCGTGCGGGAGCTCTGGGCCTGGCGCACCAGCTCCACGATCTGGGCCAGCAGCGTGTCGCCGCCCACCCGTGTGACCCGGAAGCTGAAGCTGCCGCTGCGGTTGAGGGAACCGCCCACCACCGCGTCTCCGGGGAGCTTGCGCACCGGCGTGGACTCCCCCGTGAGCAGCGCCTCCTCCACCCAGGAGCCACCCTCCACCACCTCGCCATCGAGGGGCACGGTCTCGCCCGGGCGCACCAGCACCTGCTCGCCCTGGCGCACCCGGGAGACGGGCAGCTCGATCAGCTCACCCTGGCGCTGCACGCGGGCGGTGGGGGGTTGCAGCTGCAGCAGCCGGCGGATCGCCTCCGAGGTCTGGCCGCGGGCCCGGGCCTCGAGGAACTGACCCAGCAGCACCAGGGTGAGGATCACCGCGGCGGTCTCGAAGTAGAGGTCGCCCGGCAGACCCTGGGCATGCAACCAGCCCGGGGCCACGGTGGCGGGCAGGGAGGCGAGCCAGGCGATCCCCACACCCGTGGCCACCAGGGTGTTCATGTCGGCCCGGTGGCGCAGGAAGGCCCGCCACGCCCCACGGAAGATCGGCCCGCCACTGCCCGCCAGCACCAGGGTGGCGAGGATCAGCTGGCTCCAGGCGCCGGTGAACCAGCCGGGCAGCCACGACAACTGCATCCCCACCATGTGGGGGAGGCTGGCCAGCACCAGCAGGGCGGTGATCAGCAGCGCCCGGCGCAGCTGGCGCCGCAGTGCGCTGAGCTCCCGTGCCAGCTCCCGGTCGATCGCCTCGGTCTCACCGCCGGCAGCGCCGATCGCAGCGCTGGCGGTGTTGGGGCAGCAAGCTTGCGGATCCTCAGCGGGAGCTGGCGGCATGGGCCGGAGCGCACCGTCTTCCCACCGTAAAGGCCGCGGTCCCGGAAGAGGTCAGGCTGCGGCAGGGTTGAAGCCCACGATCCCCGAACCGCCCCGCAGCCATGGCCCGGTCCCACACTCCCGAGGGCTGCTGCGGCCGTGACGACGCCTGCGGCGGCTCGGCGCCGGTTCCCCCCGCCATCCGGGAGCCGGCACGGCGGGGCGAGGTGCTCTGGCGGATCCAGGCGATGGACTGCGCCACGGAGGCCAACGAGATCCGCCACGCCCTTGCCGGGGTGGCCGGCATCGCCGCGCTGCGCCTCCAGCCGGCCAGCCGCACACTGGCGATCCGCGCCGAGCCGGCCACCCTCGCCGAGGCGGAGGCCGTGCTGCGCCGCCTGGGCTACCCACCGCTGGCGCTGGAGGCAGGCAGGCCGATCCACCATGGGGCCCCGGCGGTGCCATGGACCAGGCTGGTCGCCGCCCTGGCACTGGCGAGCGCGGCCGAGGTGCTGCACCTGCTGCTGCCGCCCTCGCTGCTGCAGGAGGCCAGCGAGATCCTGCTCGCCCTGGCAGCCATCGGCCTGGCCGGTCTGCCGGTCTACGGCAAAGGACTGCGGGCCCTGCGCCAGGGTCGCCTCAACATCAACGCCCTGATGACGGTGGCGGTGAGCGGGGCCTTCCTGATCGGCCACTGGCCTGAGGCGGGCATGGTGATGGCCCTCTACGCCCTGGCCGAAGCCCTGGAGGCCCGCGCCGCCGAGCGCGCCCGCGCAGCCATCAGCCGCCTGATGGAACTTGCGCCGGAGCAGGCCAGCGTGGAGCAGGCACCGGGCCAGTGGCAGAGGCTGGGCGTGGAGGCGGTGGCGCCGGGACAGCGGGTGCGGGTGGAGCCCGGCGAGCGCATTCCCCTCGATGGGGTGGTGGTGGGTGGCAGCAGTGCCGTGAACCAGGCGCCGGTCACCGGGGAGAGCCTGCCGGTGGACAAGGGACCTGGCGATGCGGTGTTCGCCGGCACGGTGAACACCCACGGCAGCCTGGTGATCAGGGTCACCGCCGCGGCCGCCGGCAGCACCCTGGCCCGCATCATCCATGCGGTGGAGGAGGCCCAGGCCTCACGGGCACCGATCCAGCGCTTCATCGATCGCTTCGCGGCCCGCTACACCCCGGCGGTGTTCGTGCTGGCGCTGGCGGTGGCCTTGCTCTCCCCACCGCTGCTGGGGCTCACGTCCCTGGATGCGGTGTACCGGGCCCTGGTGCTGCTGGTGATCGCCTGCCCCTGTGCCCTGGTGATCGCCACGCCGGTCACCCTGGTGAGCGGGCTCACGGCCGCCGCCCGCCGCGGCATCGTGATCAAGGGCGGGCTTCATCTGGAGCAGGCGCGGCGCCTGCGCACCCTCGCCTTCGACAAGACCGGCACCCTCACCACCGGTCGGCCCACCCTGGAGGCCTTCGAGGTGATCGACGGCCGCGTGCCCCATGAACGCCTGCGCCAGTGGGCCGCATCCCTGGCCGCGCGCTCCGACCATCCGATCAGCCGGGCCATTGCC
>JBFLKL010000253.1:0-9542 GCA_040883175.1 Synechococcaceae cyanobacterium
CCAGCACCAGCACCCGCGGTGCGGCGCCCCTGGGCAGCGCCGGGCTGACGCTGCTCGCCGCCCGGACTTGCGGGGTGAGCACCGGGACGTCCGGATAGGCCAGCCTGGCGTTGCCCGCCAGCAGGGTGCCGCTGGCCAGGATCAGGTCGGGTCTGCCATGGGTCGCCCCCAGGCTGCGCACCAGCTCCGGCAGGGGGTAATTGGGCCGGCTGGTGCGGCCGCTGATCCCGCCCAGGCTGGTGCGTGCCGGCAGCAGGATCGCGGCGGTCGCCGCGCCGACCATGCTCATGCCCACCATCCAGCGCAGCCGTTGCCGGGGCAGGGGTGGCGCCAGGCTGGCGGCGCTGACCGGCGCATAGAAGAGCAGGCTCTGGTACCAGCGGTCCTTGATCCGCGTGGCGCCGCTGGCCAGCACGAAGACAAGCAGCACGCCCATCAGCACGACAGGCAGCCGCTGCAGCAGGGCGACGCCGGGCTCGCGCGTGGGTTCGGCGATGTGCAGGCGATGACGCTCCGGCCAGAGCAGGGCCAGCGCCGCCAGCCAGAAGGGACTCAGAAAGGCGACCGCCGCCCCCAGGGCGCTGATCACGCCCTCCCAGGGCATCGCCTGGATGGTGCGGCTCTTCTCCAGCCCCGCCAGGGCCAGATCCCGGTGGGCGAGCATCCAGCCCAGGTGCGGGGTCAGCAGCGCCAGGGCGACAGCCACCCCCAGCAGCAGTCCCGGCCGGAGCAGGCACCGCCGGCCGGCGGGGATGGTGAGGGCCGTGATCAGCAGGCTGGCCAGAAACAGCACGATGTTGTATTTGCTCAGCAGGCCCGCGGCCACAAGCACGCCCAGGACGGCATGGTTCACCGTGCTCGGCTGGCGCAGCAGCCGCAGCAGCTGCAGCAGGGTCCAGGCGGCCAGTGCCGTGGCCAGCACCGAATGGGTGAGGTCCCGCTGGGATTCCCAGATGAACTGGGGGATCAGGATCAGGCCGCTCAGCGCCATCAGCTGCTGGTCGCCGCGGAAGTTCAGCTCCCGGCCGATGCGCAGCACGGCAGCCACCAGCAGGCTGAGCAGCACCACCTTCAGGACCAGCAGCGGCCACAGCGCTGGCCCCGTGACCATGAACACCAGCTTCACCAGATAGGTGTAAAGCGGCGGCTGGGGCCCGTAGCCCAGGGCCCAGTGCTGGGAGAGCAGCAGCTGCTCGGCCTGGTCCCGGTCGGCGCCGGCCGCCACCAGCCCCAGGCTGATGGCGTTGACCAGCAGATAGAGGCTTGCCGCCAGGGTGAGGCGTGAGGCTGGCGGCGTGGCGCTGGCGCCCATCAGGGGGCGGCCAGGTTGCGGAAGCGGGTGAACTGGGGCTCGAACAGCAGCTTCACGGTGCCCACCGGGCCGTTGCGGTGCTTGGTGACGATCACCTCGGTGATGCCGCGATCCGGTGTTTCCGGGTTGTAGTACTCGTCGCGGTAGATCATCAGCACCAGATCGGCGTCCTGCTCGATCGAGCCCGACTCGCGCAGGTCGCTGAGCATCGGCCGCTTGTTGGTGCGCGATTCCACGCCCCGGCTGAGCTGGGAGAGGGCGATCACCGGCACGTTCAGTTCCCGGGCCAGGCCCTTGAGCCCGCGGGTGATGCGGGAGAGTTCCTGCACCCGGTTGTCGGGGGTGGACCCCTCCATCAGCTGCAGGTAGTCGATCACCACCAGGCCCAGTTCACGGCCCTGTTCGGCCATCAGCCGCCGGCAGAGGGAGCGCATCTCCAGCACGCCGGCGTTGGGTTTGTCATCGATGAAGATCGGCAGCTGTCCGAGGGTGTTGATGCCCTGGCCCAGCAGGGGCCATTCCTCCTGCTGCAGCCGACCGGTGCGCAGCCGGCCGCTCTCGATGCCCACCTCCATCGACAGCAGCCGGTAGGTGAGCTGCTCCTTGCTCATCTCCAGGCTGAACACACACACCGGCAGGCTGTGGAGCTGGGCCACGTTCTTGGCGATGTTGAGCACGATCGAGGTCTTGCCCATCGCCGGCCGGCCGGCCACGATGATCAGATCGCTGCGCTGCAGCCCCTGGGTGATGGCATCGAGGTCGTAGAAGTTCACCGGCAGGCCTGCCACCGCCGTGCCCAGGGACCGGCTCTCGATCTCGTTGAAGGTGGAGGTGAGGATCTCGGCGGTGGGGGTGAGGCCGCCGCTGGGCTTCTCCTGGCTGATGGCGAAGATCTTCTGCTCGGCCTCATCGAGCACCATCTCCATCGGTTTGCCCTGGTCGAAGCCCAGGGCGATCACCTCGTTGCCGGAGCGGATCAGTTGACGGCGCAGGAACTTGTCCATCACCAGCCGCGCCACCTGATCGATCGAGGCGGTGGAGGTGATGCGCTCCACCAGTTCCACCAGCCGGCCGCTGCCGCCCACCTTCTCCAGGGCACCCGTGTCCGCCAGCCAGGCGGTCATGGCGGTGAGGTCGGTGGGCTTGCCCTGGCTGTGCAGCATCAGGGCGGTGCGGTAGATCTCCCGGTGGGCGCTGAGATAGAAGGCCTCAGGCCGCAGCACGTCGGCGATCCGGGCGATGGCGTCGGGATCGAGCAGGATCCCGCCCAGCACCGCCTCCTCGGCCTCCAGGTTCTGGGGCGGCACCGAATCCGGCAGGGCCTCGAAGCGGGCTTCACCGCGGGCCTCACTGCGGGCTTCACCGCGGGCCCGGTCGCGGCCGCTGGGGTTGAGGGGAACGCTCACCATCGGCGATCAGGGATGCGGGGTGAACCGGGCAGGGGTGATATGGGTGCGGCAGGCCCTGGGCGGGGCGACCGGGTGCAGCGGCCGGTCGTTCACTCTGCCGGGTGGGGGACGCTTTGACCAGCGGTGCGGCGCAAGCCGTGGGGTTGCCAGCAAAAAGCCACCCCAGTGGTGGGGTGGCTGGCCGCTGATCGGACACCGGTTCAGCCGCCTCCGGCGGAACTCAGTGGCTGAGGACTTCCAGGTTGATTTCGGCGGTCACCTCGGGGTGCAGCTTCACCTGCACCTTGTAGGAGCCGGTGCGGTGGATCTCGGGCACGCTGATGGCGCGCCGGTCAACATCCTTCTTGGTGGCTGCCTCGATGGCCTCGGCCACGTCACCGTTGGTCACGGTGCCGAACAGCACGTCGTCGCCGCCGGTCTGCTTCTTCACGGTGAAGCGGCCGATGGTGGCCAGGGCGGTGCGGAAGGCTTCCGCCTCCGCCTTGAGGGCGGCCTGGCGTTCAGCTTCCTTGGCCCTCCGGGCCTCCACCTGCCGCATCACGGCCGCCGTGACCGGCACGGCCTTGCCGGTGGGCACCAGGAAGTTGCGGGCGTAGCCGGGGGCAACCTCCACCAGATCCCCGTCCTTGCCCAGGCTGAGGACGTCTTCGCTGAGGACGACTTGTACGCGCTTGGCCATGGTGAAAGGACGGGGGTGTGATCGCGAGCCGATCGATCACCCTAGGGGATGGGGAGGATCGGCACCTGCGAGGGTGCCGGCGCGGTCAGCCGCGGCGGTTGGAGCGGCTGCCCAGGGCGGCGGCGGCGGGCAGACGCACCTGCCTCGCCAGCCCCAGCTTGCGCATCAGGCGGATGTGCTGCCAGGTGAGGTCGATCTGGCGACCGAAACCGTGCCGGGCCGAATGGGGGAAGGCGTGGTGGTTGTTGTGCCAGCCCTCGCCGAAGGTGAGCGCCGCCACCCAGGGGTTGTTCCTGGAGTGGTCGCCGCTGTCGTGGGTGACCTGACCCCAGCAGTGGGTGGCCGAATTCACCAGCCAGGTGCAGTGGTACACCACCACCAGACGCAGGGGAATGCCCCACAGCACCAGGGCCCAGCCGCCGGCGCCGGTGACCGTGCCGATCCAGAACAGCAGGCCGGCCAGGGGCAGCTGCAGCAGCAGGAACCAGGTGTTCAGCCAGCGGTAGTAGGGGTCCTTGGCCAGATCACCGGTGAGCCGGGGCACGGCCGACATGGCCGGGATGGTGTGGAACATCCAGCCCATGTGGCTCCACCAGAAGCCCTTCAGGCTGGTGTGGTGGTCCACCTCGGTGTCGGAGAACTTGTGGTGGTGGCGGTGCAGGCCCACCCAGTCGATCGGGCCGTGCTGGCAGCTGAGGGCCCCGCAGGTGGCGAAGAAGCGCTCCAGCCACCTGGGCACCCGGAAGGCGCGGTGGCTGAGCATGCGGTGGTAGCCGATGGTCACGCCCAGGCAGGCGGTGACCCAATAGAGCACCAGGAAGCTGGCCACGGCGGGCACGCTCCAGAACTGGGGCAGCAGGGCCACCAGGGCCAGTGCATGGATCGCCACCATGAAGGCGATGGTGCCCCAGCGGGTGCCGCGCTTGATGGTGGGTTCGGGTTCGCCGGCGCGGGCGAGATGCAGGGCCTCGGCCCGGCGGATCCCCTCCTCGCCCTTGTTGATGAAGGCGGGCTGGCGGGTGCCACGGGACGAGGGGCGGGATGCAGCGGTGCCCACGGTGCCGCGGGCTGCGGTGCGGGCTCCCGATCGTGTGGCGGTTGTAGCGGCCATAGCGGACCGACTCCTGATCAATCGATAAGATGGTAGCAATACGAATTCGGATTGCGACCCGGTCCTTGAATCGGATCGCGAACCCAGCCTTGGAGCAGCACCGTGGGTTATCGGGATGACCTCACCGCCGGACGGGTGGCCTTCGCCCACCTGATCCGGGTGTGGCATGGCCGCAACGGCTGGAGCCACCGGGTGCTGCCGGGCCTGGCGGAGGCCCTCGATCTGGGCCGTGTCCACAATTCCCAGCTGTCCATGCTGCGCAACGGCAAGCTCGCCTCCCCGGGGCCGGAGGTGTTCCTCGCCCTCGGCCGCATCAACCGCCTGCTGGCCGAGCAGGCCCCCGGTGGCACGCTGTCCCCCCACCTGCGCCAGCGCCTGGTGGGCCACCCCGAGCTGCTCGCGGCCCTGGAGTCCTCGGCCCTGCCGGTGCAGGCTCCGGGCCAGCCGGTGCTGGGACCCGGCGAGCTGCTGGAGGTGTTCGTGGGCCTGCGTCAGCCGCCGGCGGCCTTCGATCTGCGCATCGCCGACGCCGAAGCCGCCGCCCTCAGTGCCGCCCTGGCCGACCTCTTCTGTGCCGGACGCCCCTGGCGGCTCTGCCGCGAGACGGTGCTTGCCGCCTATCCGGTGGGCAAGCGCCAGCGGCGTGAACGCTTTGCTGAGGTGATGGCCGGTCAGCGCGACTACACCGCCGCCGAGCTGGATGCGGAACTGCCCGACCTGCGTCTCACCCTGGCGGCCCTGGGAGCGTCCGGGGAGGGCGAACTGGAAACGGATCAGGTGCTGGAGCTGCTGCGGCAGCGGGCCCGCGAGCTGCAGGACCGTGGCTGGACGGCAGCGCCGGAGAGCGATCTCGGGGCGGCGATCCGGGCCCAGCTGGCCAGCACGGCGGTGGCCTGTCCGCCCCGCGGCACATGACGGCCGGCAGCTGGGCGGCCGAGCGGGTGGCCGCCGCCGAGGCGGCCATCGCGCCCCTGGCCGCTGCCCACACAGCGGCGGTGCAGTGGCGTCTGGAGCGGGTGCTCGCTGCCTTCGCCGCCGAGCGCGTGGGGGTGCAGCATTTCACCTCGGTGAGTGGCTACGGCCACGGTGACCAGGGCCGGGAGGTGCTCGATCGCGTGTTTGCCCGGGTGCTGCAGGCCGAGGCCGCTGCCGTGCGGCTGCAGTTCGTGAGCGGTACCCATGCCATCGCCGCGGCGCTGTTCGGCGTGCTCCGCCCCGGCGATCGGTTGCTGGCCCTCAGCGGCCGCCCCTACGACACCCTCGAGGAGGTGATCGGCATCCGTGGCACCGGCCAGGGATCCCTGGCCGACTTCGGCATCCGCTACGACGAGCTCGATCTGCGGCCCGACGGGGGCATCGACTGGGATGGCATCGCCGCGGCCCTGGCGATCCCCACCCGCATGGTGCTGATCCAGCGCAGCTGCGGCTACAGCTGGCGGCCGTCGCTGGCGGTGGCCGAGATCGGCCGGTTGGTGGAGCGGGTGAAGGCGATTCAGCCGGGCTGTGTGGTGTTCGTGGACAACTGCTACGGCGAGCTGGTGCAGGACCTGGAGCCCACCGCCGTGGGTGCCGACCTGATCGCCGGCTCGCTGATCAAGAACCCGGGCGGCACCCTTGCCCCCGCCGGTGGCTATGTGGCCGGCGGCGCCGAGCTGGTGGAGCGGGCCTGCTGCCGGCTCACCGCCCCGGGGATCGGCAGCGAGGGTGGCACCAGCTTCGATCTCAACCGCCTGCTGTTTCAGGGACTGTTCCTGGCGCCGCAGATGGTGGCCGAGGCACTGATCTGCAGTGAGCTGATCGCCCAGGTGTTCCACGACCTCGGCTTCGCGGTGAACCCCCTGCCAGGGGCGGCCCGCAGCGATGGGATCCAGGCGGTGCGGCTGGGCGACCCCGCCCTGCTGAAGACCGTCTGCCGCGCCTTCCAGGCCGCTTCGCCGGTGGGCTCCTACCTCGATCCGGTGCCGGCGCCGATGCCCGGCTACGCCAGCGACCTGGTGATGGCCGGCGGCACCTTCATCGACGGCAGCACCAGCGAGTTCTCCGCCGACGCGCCGTTGCGGGAGCCCTATGTGCTCTATACCCAGGGCGGCACGCACCGGGCCCACGCGGCCATCGCCCTGCAACGGGCCCTGGTAGCCATCGGCGATTCCCACCGCCTTCCGACAGACTGAGCGGCACCGCTTTCCCGGCCCGCCAGCCATGGCGCTCTCCTTTCCCAGCGACTGCCGCTACGCCGACAGCCATGAATACGTGCGGCCGGAGGGCGAGCGGGTGCGCCTCGGCCTCAGTGCCTTCGCCGTCGATCAGCTCGGCGACATCGTCTTCGTGGAGCTGCCGGAGGTGGGTGCCCAGCTCAGCTGTGGGCAGAGCTTCGGCAGTGTGGAGTCGGTGAAGGCCGTGGAGGATCTGCTGGCTCCGATCAGCGGCGTGGTGGAGGCCCGCAACGAGGCGGTGCTGGCCAACCCCGAGGAACTGCAGAACGACCCCTACGGCGAGGGCTGGCTGCTGGTGATCCGCCCGGCCGCCCCCGAGGAGATCGAGGCCCTGATGCCGGCCGACAGGTATGCCGACAAGGTGCAGGGTCAGGCATGACCAGCCGGGGATTTCTTCAGCGCCACCTGGGTCCCGGCGCGGCGGAGCAGAGCCGCATGCTGGCCGAACTGGGCCTGGACAGTCTCGAGCAGCTGACGGAGCAGGTGGTGCCCGCCGACATCCTGCTGCCCCCCGAGGCCGCCGCCGCTGACCTGCCGGAACCCTGCGACGAGGCACGGGCCCTCGCTGAGCTGGGCGCGATCGCCGATCAGAACCGGGAGGTCCGCACACTGATCGGTCAGGGGTACTACGGCACAGCGACGCCGGCCGTGATCCAGCGCCACGTGTTCGAGAACCCTGCCTGGTACACCGCCTACACGCCCTACCAGGCCGAGATCGCCCAGGGGCGGCTGGAGGCCCTGCTCAATTTCCAGACCCTGATCAGCGAGCTCACCGGCCTGCCGATCGCCAACGCCTCCCTGCTCGACGAGGCCACCGCCGCCGCCGAGGCCATGGCCCTGGCACGGGCGGTCTGCAGGCGTCGAGGTGCCGGACGTTTCCTGGTGGACCGCCAGGTGTTTCCCCAGACCCTGGCGGTGCTTCAGACGCGGGCCGAACCGCTCGGCATCACCCTGGAGCCGGTGGATGCCGAGGCCCTGGCCGGGCAGGTGGCCCGGGGCGAGGCGGCGGCCCTGCCCACCGATGCCTTCGGCCTGCTGCTGCAGCTGCCCGGCGACCGCGGCGGGCTCTGGGATCCGGCGCCGCTGCTGGCCGCCGCCGGCGAGGCCGGGCTGATCCGTGCCGTGGCGATCGATCCCCTCGCCCAGGTCCTGCTGGCTCCGGTGGGCGAGCTTGGGGCGGACATCGCCGTGGGCAGCGCCCAGCGCTTCGGGGTGCCGATGGGCTGCGGCGGCCCCCATGCCGCCTTCTTCGCCACCCGCGAGGCCTACCAGCGCCAGATTCCCGGCCGCCTGGTGGGGCGCTCCCGCGATGCCGAGGGCCGCCCGGCCCTGCGCCTGGCCCTGCAGACCCGCGAGCAGCACATCCGACGCGACCGGGCCACCAGCAACATCTGCACCGCCCAGGTGCTGCTGGCGGTGATGGCCGGCTTCTATGCCGTGCACCACGGCCCGGACGGGCTCAGCGCCATCGCCGCCCGCATCGCCCGCCTGCGCCAGGCTCTGGCAGCAGCCCTGGTGGCCCTCGGACTGGAGCCGGAACCCGCCCCCGGCTTCGGCACCCTGGTGGTTCTCGCAACCAGCCCCGAAGGCCTGATCGACGCCGCCCTGGCCGGTGGGTTCAACCTGCGCCGCCTCGACGATGGCGTCGGCATCAGCCTCGATGAGTGCAGCGGCGTCGATGAGCTGCGCCGGTTGCTGGCCGCCCTGGCGGGGGCGCCGGACGCCGCCGCTGCCCGGGGGGACTGCGCTGTGAGCGCGGGCGGGCCCGTGCCGCCGGCCCTGGCCGCGGCCTGGACGGCGCTGGAGCAGGCCCTGGAGCTGGGCGACGGACTCTGGCAGCGGGCCTGGCAAGGGGCATCCAGACCCCTCCCCCGCCGCCGGGACACCTGGCTCACCCAGCCGGTGTTCCACCAGCACCGCAGCGAAACGGACCTGCTGCGCTACATCCAGCGTCTCGTGGCCCGCGACTTCTCGCTTGTGCACGGGATGATCCCGCTGGGCAGCTGCACCATGAAGCTCAATGCGGCGGCGGAGCTGCTGCCCGTGAGCTGGCCCGCCTTTGCCCGGCTCCATCCCTTCGCGCCCGCCGAGCAGCGGGCCGGGTACGCGCGCCTGGCGGCCGATCTTGAGCGCTGGCTGGCGGCCATCACCGGTTTCGCCGGCGTGTCGCTGCAGCCCAACGCCGGCTCCCAGGGGGAGTACGCCGGTCTGCTGGCGATCCGGGCCTGGCATCGCAGCCGCGGTGACCAGCACCGCGACGTGTGTCTGATCCCCACCAGTGCCCACGGCACCAACCCCGCCAGCGCCGTGATGGCGGGGCTGCAGGTGGTGGCAGTGGCCTGCGACGGGCAGGGCAACGTCGACCTGGCCGATCTGGAGACCAAGGCCGAGGCCCATGCGGATCGCCTGGCGGCCCTGATGGTCACCTATCCCTCCACCCACGGGGTGTTCGAGCCCGCCATCCGCCGCATCTGCAGCCTCGTGCACGAGCACGGCGGCCAGGTGTACCTCGACGGCGCCAACCTCAATGCCCAGGTGGGGCTGTGCAAGCCCGGGCTCTACGGAGCCGACGTCTGCCATCTCAACCTGCACAAGACCTTCTGCATTCCCCATGGCGGCGGCGGACCCGGGGTGGGGCCGATCGCCGTGGCCGAGCACCTGCTGCCCTTCCTGCCCGGGGCCTGCGGCGCGCATGGGGCGACGGTGGGGCCGGTGGCCGCGGCTCCCCTGGGCAGCGCCTCGATCCTGCCGATCAGCTGGATGTACATCCGCATGATGGGCGGCTCCGGCCTGCGCACCGCCAGCCAGGTGGCGCTGC
>JBFLKL010000254.1:0-3695 GCA_040883175.1 Synechococcaceae cyanobacterium
AGCGTGTGGACGGGGAGTGCCTGAAGGGAGACCTGCGGGCGCTGCTGGAGCAGCTGCCGGAGCTGCAGGGGCGGGTGCTGAAGATGCGCTACGGCATCGCCGGCGATGGCGAGGGGCTGCTGGAGCCCATGAGCCTGAGCTCGATCGCCAAGACCCTCGGCATGAGCCGTGACAAGACCCGAAACCTCGAGCGCAAGGCGCTGGAGGGCATCCGCTCCCAGTCGCGCCGCCTGGAGGGCTACCTGGCGGCCTAGGCCTAGAAGAACTGGTCGAAGTTGTCGAAGTCAACGGCACTGAAGGTGCCGTTCTCCACCTGCTCCATCAGCCGCTCCAGCTGCACCCAGAGGGCTCCGGCGGTGGCTACCGAGAGCACGAACGACACCAGCAGCGCCACCCCCGATGAGAAGCCGAACACCTGCAGGCTGCCGCCGATGAACAGGGTGATGCCGATCACCACACCGATGTAGGGCAGGGTGGTGGCGCCGCTGGCGAGGGGCAGCAGGGCCAGCCGATCCTGTTTCCAGCCTTCCAGCCTGTCCTGCACCAGGCGGGCGAAGGTGAGGCCGCAGAGCACGCCCACGGCCAACCCCAGGCCCGCCACCAGGTAGGGCGGCTGCATGAAGGTGGCGACCTCGAGATAGAAATCGGCGGCGTCGAGATCGCTGAACAGCTCGGCGGTGGCATCCCCGCTCGACAGGTCGATGGAGAGCGTGGAGGGGGGATCGATCACGATGGGCTGCTGGGCGGAGGGTGTGGGGCGGGGCCTGTGGGCTGGGCCCGACCCTAGGGGCGGGTCATGCCGCCGAAGACAGCGGGTTGAGCCGGGCCAGGACGCCACCGGCCAGCTTGGCCGGTGTGAAGGTCCGGCGCAGCAGGCCCGCCAGCGCCTGCAGGTCCTCGGTGTGCAGATGGTTGTCCTGCACCAGGGTGAGCAGCAGCCGCTGACGCAGGTTGCTGCCCTCGGGTCCCAGCAGCAGACGCAGGCCCGAGCCCATCACCGGCAGCAGGTCGGGTGTCGTGCCGGCGTCCTCCACCACCGCCAGCAGGTTGTCGAGGCGCTGGACACGCAGACGGCCGTCGCTGTCGAACAGCACGTCCAGCAGCTTGTCGCGCATCTCAGCGGTGTCCCCCGCCAGCAGCCGCCGTGCCACATAGGGGTAGGCCACGCGGATGATCCGGAAGTCGGGATCGAGGCGCATCGCCAGGCCCTCCTGGCTCACCACTGCCCGGATGATCAGTGCGAAGCGCGCCGGCACCCGGAAGGGGTAGTCGAACATCAGCTCCGAGAAGCGATCGGTGACCGACTTGAAGTTGAAGTTGCCCACGTTCTCCCCGAGCGCGCCGCCGAGCACCTCCTCGAGGGCCGGGATGATCGGCTCCAGTTCGTCGTCGGGGTTGAGAAAGCCGAGTGCCACGAAATCCCCGGCCAGGGCCCGGAAGTCGCGGTTGATCAGATGCACCACCGCGCCGGTGAGGGTGAGCCGGTCGGCGTCGGTGATCGAATCCATCATCCCGAAGTCCACATAGGCCACGTGGCCGAGGGAGCCGCTGCGGCCGGGCAGCGCGAAGAGGTTGCCGGGATGGGGATCGGCGTGGAAGTAGCCGAACTCCAGCAGCTGCCGCAGACCGGCGATCACGCAGGTGCGGATCAGGGCGGAGGGGTCCAGTCCCTGGGCCTCGAGCGCACGGCGCTCCTGCAGCTTGGTGCCATGGATCCAGCTGGTGGTGAGCACGCGCCGGGAGCTCAGCACCCGCTCCACCCGCGGCACGGTGACCTCCGGGTGGTGCTCGAACAGGGCGGCGAAGCGTTCGGCGTTGTCGGCCTCGCGGCGGTAGTCGATCTCCTCGAACAGGGAGCGCCCGAACTCGTCGATGATCTCGCCCAGCCCCACGCCCAGATTCAGGGGCAGCAGCGGGGCGCTCACCTGCGCCAGCAGACGGATCAGCACCAGGTCGCGGCGCAGGATCCCCTCCAGTCCCGGCCGTTGCACCTTCACAGCCACCCAGCGGCCATCGCTCAGCCTGGCCCGGTACACCTGACCCAGGCTGGCCGCCGCCACGGGATAGTCGGGAAACTCCTCGAACAGCCGGCTGGCCGGCGCCCCCAGCTCCGCCTCGATGGTGGCCAGGGCCACATCCTGGGGGAAGGGAGGCAGGTTGTCCTGCAGCTGGGTGAGTTCCTCCAGCCAGTCGCGCCGCACCAGGTCCGGACGGGTGGAGAGGGCCTGCCCCACCTTGATGAAGCAGGGTCCCAGGTTGGTGAGGGTGGCGAGGATGCGCTGGCCCAGCCGCCGCTGCACGCCCGCGTCGGGGCTGCTGCCCTGCACCAGCAGCACCACGGTGAGGCTGCCCAGCTGCCAGAGCACGCTGCTCAGCCGGCTGATCAGGATCCAGGGACGCCGCAGCAGCCAGCGCCGATCGGCCCTCGGGTCGTAGATGGGACTGGCGGTGGCGGCGGTCAAGGGCGATGCCGGCAGGCGGCGGCTGCAGGGGAGAAGACGAGACTCTAGAAACCGCGGACCGGCGCCTTGAACAGTTCGCCCAGGGACCCCTCGCCGCAGCGCTCCCCGCTGAGCCGCGCCCTGGTGGCGCGGTTCCCCGCATCCCCCTGGCGCCGGCTGCCCTGGCGCCGCCCCCTGCACCTGCACCTGCCCGCCCATGGCCGTGGCCGGGGCCTGGCCCCGGAGCTGGCAAGGCTGCTGCGGCAGCCGCCGGGGAGCTGGGACCTGCCTGAACTGCCGGCCATCGGCGGGCCCCTGGAGCCGGAGGGGGCGGTGGCCGAGGCACAGCGCGCCTGCGCGGCCCTCCTGGGCGCCGAGCGCTGCTGGTTCGGGGTCAACGGTGCCAGCGGCCTCCTCCAGGCCGCCCTGCTGGCCCTGGCGCCGCCCGGCAGCCGCGTGCTGCTGCCCCGCAATCTGCACCGCTCCCTGCTGCACGGCTGCGTGCTCGGCCGGCTGCAGCCGGTGCTGTTCAGCCTGCCCTTCGATCCGGCCAGCGGCCTCTGGCAGCCTCCGGACGCCGCCTGGCTGGAGCGGGTGCTGGCGACGGCCCTGGCCCAGGGGCCTCTGGCGGCGGTGGTTCTGGTGTCGCCCAGCTACCAGGGTCTGGCCGCTGATCTGCTCCCCCTGGCGGCCGTGGTCCACCGGGCCGGGCTGCCCCTGCTGGTGGATCAGGCCCACGGCCGCGGTGAGGCCCTGGCGGCCGGTGCCGACCTGGTGGTGCTCTCCTGCCAGAAGGCCGGCGGCGGCCTGGCCCAGAGCGCCGCCCTGCTGGGCCAGGGGCCGCGGCTGGATGCGGCGGCGATCGAGCGCAGCCTGCTGTGGCTGGCCACCTCCAGCCCCAGCGCCCTGCTGCTGGCTTCGGCCGAGGCGGCCCTGCGTCATGGGTGCAGTGAGGCCGGTGGCCGCCGCCGCCGCCGCGCCGAGGCGGTGGCGGCCCGGCTGCGGCGGCGCTGCGACGCGCTGGATCTGCCGCTCCTGGCCAACCAGGACCCCCTGCGCCTTGTGCTGCACACGGCTGCCCTGGGCATCAACGGTCTGGCGGCCGACGCCTGGTTGCTGGAGCGGGGCGTGATCGCCGAGCTGCCGGAGCCCGGCACGCTCACCTTCTGTCTGGGGGAGGTGCCCTCGGCCGGGGTGGTGCGGCGCCTGCCGCGGGCCCGGGCCGCCCTGGCCAGGGCCCTGGGCGCTGCCCCC
>JBFLKL010000255.1:0-9958 GCA_040883175.1 Synechococcaceae cyanobacterium
CAGCTCGATGCCCAGGGCTTCAGCAGCTACGTGGCGGCACTGCTGATGCTGATCGACCCCATCTCCCACCTCACCACCAACTTCAACGAGCTGCAGCAGGGCCAGGCCTCCCTGCAGCGGCTGCGGGCAATCGAGCGCGAGCCGGTGGAGCCGCCCGACCGCGCCGGTGCCGGGGCCCTGGGGCCGGTGCGCGGTGAACTGGTTATGGAACGGATCGAATTCGGTTACACCCCAGCCAATCCGGTGCTGCACCAGCTTGATCTGCACGTGGAGCCGGGCCAGGTGGTGGCGTTGGTGGGGCCGTCGGGGGCAGGCAAGAGCACGCTGTTCTCACTGCTGCTGCGCTTCAACGTGGCCCAGAGCGGCCGTGTGCTGCTGGATGGCCGCGACCTGGCCGACCTGCGCGCCGCCGAGCTGCGCCGCGCCGTTGCCCTGGTGCCCCAGCAGAGCCAGGTGTTCTCCGGCACGGTGGCCGAGGCGATCGCCTTCGGCCGGCCCGCCAGCCGGGAGCAGATCCGGCGGGCGGCGCGGCTGGCCAACGCCGACGGCTTCATCGAGGCCCTGCCCCAGGCCTACGGCAGCCGGGTGGAGGAACGGGGCCGCAACTTCTCCGGCGGCCAGTTGCAGCGACTGGCCATCGCCAGGGCGGTGCTGGGCGATCCCGCCCTGCTGCTGCTCGATGAAGCCACCAGCGCCCTCGATGCCGAGGCCGAGGAGGCGGTGCAACAGGGCCTCAGCCGTGCCATGGCCGGCCGCACGGTGCTGGTGATCGCCCACCGCCTGGCCACGGTGCAGCAGGCCGACCGCATCGTGGTGCTCGATGGCGGGCGGATCGTGGAGCAGGGCAGCCACAATCAGCTCATGGCCAGCGGAGGGCGTTACCGCGACCTCTGCCGGCGCCAGTTCATCCAACTCGAATCCTGACCCCGCAGGGGTGACCCACAGCCATGGCCTGGGAATACCGGGTGATCCACATCGATGTGAGCAGCGGCTCAGCGCCGGAACCGCCCTCGCCTGAGGCCGACAGCCGGCGCCTGGGGGGAGCCCTCAGTCCGGAGTTCCTGGAGCGGGAATTCCCCCAGCAGTACCGCGGCGCCAACGCCCGCCCCCGCCACCCGGCCGAGCAGCTGCAGTTCTTCCTCAACGCCCTCGGGCGGGAGAACTGGGAACTGGTGGAGGCTCCCCAGGTGGGGCGGCTGCTGATGTTCGTGTTCAAGCGTCCTGCGCTCGAGCTGCCCCAGCTGCCGCCTGGGGGATCCGTATCCTGAGCGGGCCCTCGCGAACTTCCCTTGGACGCCAACGCCCAGCAGCCCCCTGTGCTCACCTTCGAGGGCAAGCGCTACGACCTCAACTCCCTGCCGGACGACGTCAAGGAACTGGTGCGTGGCATGCAGGTGGCTGACGCCCAGCTGCGCATGCACGAGGACACCCTGAAGGTGCTGGCGGTCGGCCGGCAGTCGATGGCCATGCAGCTCAACGAGAAGCTCAAGCAGATCGCCCCCCTGCCCTGAGCGCTCGCCTTCCCGGTGGCCTGAGGGCTGGCCTCAGACCCCCTCCCTGAAGCGATAGGCGCGGGTGAGGCGGAACACGGTGCCGGAGAGCAGCAGCAGGCCCACCAGGTTGGGGATCGCCATCAGGCCATTGAGGATGTCGGCGATCGTCCAGATCATGCCGCCGCTCACCACGGCACCCACCACCACCACCACCACCCACAGGAGGCGGAAGGGGGTGATGGCACGGGTGCCCGCCAGGAACTCCAGGCAGCGTTCGCTGTAGTAGCCCCAGCCCAGGATCGTGGTGGCGGTGAAGGTGACGGTGGCGAAGGTCACCAGCCAGCCCGAGCCGGGCAGTTCGGCATCGAAGGCGCTGATGGTGAGGTCCACGCCGCTGGCGCCGCTGCCGTAGAGACCGCTGAGCACGATCACCAGGGCGGTCATCGAACAGATCACGATCGTGTCGATGAAGGTGCCGATCATGGCCACACTGCCCTGCAGCACCGGATCGCCGGGACGGGCGGCCGCCTGGGCGATGGGCGCGGTGCCCAGGCCCGACTCGTTGGAGAACACACCCCGGGCGATGCCCTGGCGGATCACCACCCCCACCGCACCGCCGGCCGCGGCCTGACCGGTGAAGGCATCGCTGAAGATCACGGCGAAGGCGGCGGGAATCTCGCTGAGGTGCGTGAACAGGATGATCAGCGCCCCGCCCACGTACACAGCGGCCATCACCGGCACCACCACCTCCGAGACCTTGCCGATGCGCTCGATGCCCCCGATCAGCACCGCGAAGGCGATCCCGCCCATCACCAGACCGGTGAGCAGCTCGGGCACCCCAAGGCTGGTGCGCAGGGCGAGGGCCAGCTGGTTCGCCTGCACCCCGTTGCCGATGCCGAAGCCGGCCAGGGTGCCGAAGATGGCGAACAGGGTGCCCAGCCAGGCCCAGCGTGGCCCGAGGCCGTTGCGGATGAAGTACATCGGGCCGCCCACGTGCTCTCCGAGGGCATCCACCTCCCGGTAATGCACCGCCAGCAGCGATTCCGCGTACTTGGTGGCCAGTCCCACGAAGGCGATCAGCCACATCCAGAACACAGCTCCCGGACCACCCACCGCAATGGCGCTGGCGACACCGGCCACGTTGCCGGTGCCGATCGTGGCCGCCAGGGCGGTGGCGAGGCTCTCGAAGGCGGTCACATCGCCCTCGCCCCTGCTGGAGCGGATCGAGCCGAAGGCCTGGCGCATGCCGAAGCCCAGCCTGCGCAGGGGCATGAAGCGCAGGCCCACCATCAGGTAGAGACCGGTGAGGCCGATCAGCCAGAGGGTGAGCGGACCCCACACCACACCATTGATCCGGTCGAGGAGCTCCAAGGCAGGCCTTTCTGAGTGGCGCCGATGGTGTCATGGCGCCGGCCAACTCGCCAGCCTCAGCCCAGGGGCTCGAGTTCCTCGAAGCGGAACACCTGGTGGGCGGCGGGAGCGTCACCGGAGGCTTCGGTCTCCACCACCCGCTCACGCAGTACCCAGGGGCCACCGTCAACGAGGGGCGCGAAGGTGTCGGTGAAGCGGCTCAGCCCGCCGCGCGGGGCGCCGCTGGCGGGGTCGGCATAGCGGCTGGTGTAGCTGTGGCTCAGGTAACCCGCGCCGGTGTGGGTGACGCTCTCGGTGAAGATCGTCACCACCATGCCGTGGATGTGGCGGTGCACCATCGTCACCACGTCGTCCTTGATGCGGTAGCGGTCGCCGGCGTTCTTGCCGCCCACGATCACCTCCGTGCCCACGGCGTCGGTGTCACCGGCGGTGAAGGTGTTCTCCCCGTGGGTCTGCTCGAAGCTGCGGCGCACGCGGTGGATCGCCACCTCCCAGAGCTGGGAGGCGATCGCCTTGTGCACCTCGGCATCATCGATTCCCTCCACCTGGGCCTTGAGATCGGCGCCCACCTGGAAGCGACCCTCCACACGGCGAGCCGGCTGACCGGAGTCACCGGGCTGCTCCCATACACAGCGGCCCCGGTAACCGCCGAAGCCGGGATCCCAGGTGTAACGGTTCCCGTAGGCGGCGCGGAAGGCATCCCGGCAGTCGCTGCCGGGGGCCGGGGTCGGCTGGCCGGCGGCTGTGGAGGCGGCGGCTCCGGCAGGGGTGGCCTTGATGGCTGTCGGGCTGGTGGCTGGCGGGCTGGCGGTCAAGACCGGACGGGCGCAGGATCCAAACCCTAACCAGCGCCGCCGGGGTGGATGTCCTGAAGGGCATGCACCGTGAGCTGGCCGTTGTTCTGCAGCGAGGTGATCGCCTCCACCGCGGCACGGGCACCGGCCAGGGTGGTCACCGTGGGCACGGCGTAGTCGAGGGCGGCGCGGCGCAGGTAGCGGTCGTCATGGGCGGCCTGACGGCCGATGGGGGTGTTGATGATCAGCTGGATGCGGCCCGAGCGGATCGCGTCCTCGATGTTCGGGCGGCCCTCGTGCACCTTGAGGATCGACTCCACCTCCAGACCCTCGGCCTGCAGCAGGGCGGCGGTGCCGCCGGTGGCGATGAGGGAGAAGCCCTGCTCGGCCAGGCGCCGGGCCACCGGCACCAGGGCCGCCTTGTCGCGGTCGTGGGTGGAGAGAAACACGGTGCCGGATGCCGGCAGGGCCTCATTGGCGGCCAGTTCCGCCTTGGCGAAGGCCATGCCGAAGCCGGCGGCGATGCCCATCACCTCGCCGGTGCTGCGCATCTCCGGCCCCAGCAGCGTGTCGGATCCCGGAAAGCGCTTGAATGGCAGCACCGCCTCCTTCACCGTCTGCAGGGGTGGCCGGGGCTCAGCCGTCAGGCCCAGCTCCGCCAGCGTGCGCCCGGCCATCACCAGGCTGGCCAGTTTGGCCAGGGGCACGCCGGTGGCCTTGGCCACGAACGGCACCGTGCGCGAGGCGCGAGGGTTGGCCTCGATGATGAACACCCGCTCCTCGCCATCAGCGTCCCGCTGCACGGCGAACTGCAGATTGATCAGGCCACGCACCTGCAGGGCCAGGGCCAGTTCCCGGCTCCAGCGGCGGATCGTGGCCAGGGCCGCGTCGCCCAGGCTGACGCTGGGCAGGCAGCAGGCCGAATCGCCCGAGTGGATGCCGGCCGGCTCGATGTGCTCCATCAGCCCGCCGATCACCACCGTGCCGGTGGCATCACAGAGGGCATCCACGTCCACCTCGGTGGCGTTCTCCAGGTACTGATCGATCAGCACCGGATGGTCGGGCTCCACGGTCACCGCCTCGGCCATGTAGCGGTTGAGTTCCGCCTCGCCGTACACCACCTCCATCGCCCGGCCGCCGAGCACGTAGCTGGGCCGCACCACCACCGGATACCCCACCCGGTCGGCGACGGCGCGGGCCTCGGCCTCGCTGCGGGCCAGGCCGTTGCGCGGCTGACGGATCTCCAGGCGGCGCAGGATCGCCTCGAACTGCTCGCGGTCCTCAGCGCTGTCGATCGACTCGGGAGAGGTGCCCCAGATGCGTGTGCCGGTGGCCAGCCCATCGGGGGAATCCAGCCAGCGCAGCAGCGGGATCGCCAGCTTCAGGGGCGTCTGGCCACCGAACTGCACGATCACCCCCTCGGGCTTCTCGGCCTCGATCACGTTGAGCACGTCCTCGAGGGTGAGGGGCTCGAAGTAGAGCCGGTCGCTGGTGTCGTAGTCGGTCGACACCGTCTCCGGGTTGCTGTTCACCATCACCGTGGCGAAGCCGGCGTCGCGCAGGGAGAAGGAGGCGTGGCAGCAGCAGTAGTCGAATTCGATGCCCTGGCCGATGCGGTTCGGCCCGCCGCCCAGGATCATCACCTTGCGCCGGCTCTCCGGCTGCACCTCGTCTTCGGGCGGCACCGGCTCCAGCTCGCCGGCGGCGTTGAGGCGTTCCAGCGGCCGCTCGTAGGTGGCGTAGTGATAGGGCGTCTGGGAGGCGAACTCGGCGGCGCAGGTGTCCACGGTCTTGAACACCGCCTGCACCCCCAGCCCTTGGCGGTGGCGGCGCACCGTGAGCTCATCGCTGCCTGTGGCCCAGGCGATCTGGCGATCGGAGAAGCCCAGCTGCTTGAGCGCCAGCAGGGCCCCGGCATCGAGGTCGGCCAGGGTGCGGCCCCGCAGCAGCCGCTGCTCGGCATCGAGGATGCGGCGCAGCTTGGCCAGGAACCAGGGATCGATGGCGCTGAGGGCATGGATGTCGGCATCCGTGCGGCCGGCCACCATCGCCTCGCGCACGGCGAAGATGCGCTCCGGCGTGGCGGTGCGCAGAGCCCGGTCGAGCTCGCCTGCGGGGATGGCGCCATCGGGGCGGTCACAGCCCCAGCCGGCATGACCCGTTTCCAGCGAGCGCATGGCCTTCTGGAACGACTCCTCGAAGCAGCGGCCGATCGCCATCGCCTCCCCCACCGACTTCATCGAGGTGGTGAGCAGGGGGGGGCTGCCCTTGAACTTCTCGAAGGCGAAGCGCGGGATCTTCGTCACCACGTAGTCGATCGTGGGCTCGAAGCAGGCCGGGGTGGCGCCGGTGATGTCGTTGACGATTTCGTCGAGGGTGTAGCCCACCGCCAGGCGGGCGGCGATCTTGGCGATCGGGAACCCGGTGGCCTTGGAAGCCAGCGCCGAACTGCGGCTCACCCGCGGGTTCATCTCGATCACGATCACGTCGCCGTTGGCGGGGTTGATCGCGAACTGGATGTTGCTGCCGCCGGTGTCCACGCCGATCTCGCGGATGATCGCGATGGCCTGATCCCGCAGGCGCTGATACTCCCGGTCGGTGAGGGTCTGGGCGGGCGCCACGGTGATCGAGTCGCCGGTGTGCACCCCCATCGGGTCGAGGTTCTCGATCGAGCACACGATCACGACGTTGTCGGCGCTGTCGCGCATCACCTCCAGCTCGAACTCCTTCCAGCCGAGCAGCGACTGCTCGATCAGGATCTGGGAGACGGGGCTGGCCTCCAGGCCGCTCTTGCAGATGGCCTCGAATTCCTCGGGGTTGTAGGCGATGCCGCCGCCGCTGCCCCCCAGGGTGAAGGCGGGCCGGATGATGCGCGGGTAGCTGCCGATGGCCTCCCCCACCGCCTCGGCCTCGGCCATGGTGTTGGCAATGCCCGACGGACACACGGCCACACCGATGCGTTCCATCGCCTCCTTGAACAGCAGCCGGTCCTCGGCCTTCTGAATCGCCGCCAGGTTGGCGCCGATCAGCTCCACCCCATGCCTGGCGAGCGTGCCGTTCTCGGCCAGGGTCACCGCCAGGTTGAGGGCCGTCTGCCCGCCCATGGTGGGCAGCAGGGCGTCGGGCTGCTCGATCTCGATCACCCGCGTCACCACCTCGGGGGTGAGCGGCTCGATGTAGGTGCGATCCGCCATGTCCGGATCGGTCATGATCGAGGCGGGGTTGCTGTTCACCAGCACCACTTCAAACCCCTCGGCCCGCAGCGCCTTGCAGGCCTGGGTACCGGAGTAGTCGAACTCGCAGGCCTGACCGATCACGATCGGCCCGGAGCCCAGCAGCAGGATGCGACGCAGGTCCGTGCGGCGGGGCATGGGCTGAATCTGGGCAAACCCGGCCAGCCTTGCACGATCCCCCGCAGGCCGCGGTGCCGATCGACTCAGGTGCCCTGATCCGTATCGCTAACCTGGATCACCTTGTATCCCCCGCGTCCATGAGCGAACTCCAGCGCCTCAAGGGGCTGCTGCCGCCGGAAATGCAGAGCTGGGTGTTCGTGGAAGCCGCAGCCTCGATCGATCCCCCCCTGATCACGATCGAGGAGATCGGGCGGGATGAGATCGAAATCCAGGTGGATCTGGAGAAATGGGACGCCCTGGCTCTGGACCACCGCAACCTCCTGTTCTGGCATGAGGTGGGCCGCATCCAGAACGACGCTGTGCCCCGCGACGGCTGGGAGATGGCCGCCCTGGCCATCGGCCTGGGCGGGGCCATCGGCGAACTCTGGGTGCAGGACGGACTGCTGCTGCTGATGGCCCTCGGGCTCTCCGGCTTCGCCGGCTACCGCCTCTACCTCAAGAACAACTCCGAGAAGCGTCTGGCCGACGCGATCGCCGCCGACGAGCGAGCCATCGACCTCGCCTGCCGTTTCGGTTACACCCTGCCCAACGCCTACAAGAGCCTGGGCGGGGCGCTCAAGGAGCTGGCCGAGCAGACCCGCAAGAAGAAGAAGCGCACCTTCTTCGACGACCGCCTGGAAGCCCTGCGCAAGAGCGCCAGCCGCGCACGGGCCGAGATGGCCCAGCAGCAGGGCTCCCGTGAGTCCGTCACCAGTGAGAACGTCTATGGCTGAAGTCCCGACCGCCACCCGGACCGATCCGGCCAGCGAAGCCCTGGCCCGGCTGGCGGCCGAGGCCTGCGATGACCGCAAGGCCGTGGACATCCGCCTGATCCGGGTGGACGAGGTGAGCACATTGGCCGACTGGTTCGTGATCTGCAGCGGCCTTTCCGATGTGCAGGTGCGGGCGATCGCCCGCTCCGTGGAGGACCGGCTGGAAGAGCAGGCCGGCCGCCGGCCGCTGCGCCGCGAGGGCCAGGCGGAAGGCCGCTGGGTGCTGCTCGACTACGGCGAGCTCATCGTGCATGTGCTCATGCCCCAGGAGCGGGAGTACTACGACCTGGAGTCGTTCTGGGGCCACGGGCAGCAGGTGCGCTATCTAAGCTCCGCCCAGGCCTCCAGCAGCTGAGCCATGGGCGACGCCCTCGGTGCCACCGGCGATTTCCCCGGCGCTGCCCCGGTGTCCTGCCCGGTGCCATCCGCCCAGCGCCCCCTGCAGCAATACCGGGAACTGCGTGACTCGTGGTTCTTCGCCTGGCCCCGCGAGAGTCTCAGCGGCCTTCTCCGGCCCCTGGCCCTGAGCTGGCTGCTGATGCTGCCGCTCACCCTGCTGGTGAGCAGCGGCAGCTGGGTGCTGCGGCACCACCCCCTGCAACTGCTGCTGGCAGCGGCGGTGGCGGCCATCGCCCTGCCCGCCCTGATGCTGGTGCGGCAGTGGCTGGGCTGGCGCACCATCCACCAGCGACTGATGAGCGAACGGGTGGAGTACGAGGAATCAGGCTGGTACGACGGCCAGGTGTGGGAAAAGCCCCTGAGCTGGCGGCAGCAGGATCTGCTGGTGGCACGCCACCAGGTGCGGCCGGTGCTCCGCCGGCTGCGTCAGGCGATCGCCGGCTCCGCCAGCCTGATGCTGCTGGGCAGCGCCGGGCTGCTGACGGCCGGGCTCTGGCAGGCTCAGTGAACGTCGGCCCCAGGCCTTGCCCATGAGCCTCTCCTCCAGCTTCGGTGCCGCCACCCGCGCCGACATCCCCCCCCTGGAGGTGCGGCTGCTGCGCGAGGGCATCGCCGAGTCGCACCACAGGGTGCACGCGACGGTGAGCGACGCCCGCGGCCGGGTGCTGATGCGGGCGGGCGACCCGCAGCGGCTGAGCTTCGTGCGCTCGGCCCTCAAACCCTTCCAGGCCACCGTGTTCGTGGCCAGCGGCAGCGCCGATCAGGGCCAGGTGGGCGAACGCGGGCTGGCGATCGCCTGCGCCTCCCACGCCGGCACGCCGGAGCACGCCCGCGAGGCCTTCAGGCTGCTCTGGAGCGCCGAGCTGGAGACTGATCAGCTGCAGTGTCCGGTGCCGGAGGGAGGCAGCAGCCCGCTGGAGCACAACTGCTCGGGCAAACACGCGGCCTTCCTGGCCACCTGCCGGCGCCTGGGCTGGAGCACCGAGAGCTACATGCAGGCCGATCACCCCCTGCAGCAGGAGGTGCTCAAGCGCGTGGCCGAATGTCTCGCCCTGCCGGCGGCGGAGCTGGTGACGGCCCGCGACGACTGCGGCGTTCCCACCCTGCGCCTGCGTCTGGCCCAGATGGCCCTGCTGTATGCCCATCTCGGCGCCGGCGAGCAGCCCGACCTGGAGCGCCTCAACCGGGCCATGCTGGCCCACCCCCACCTGGTGGCCGGCGAGGGCCGCTTCGACACCGAGCTGATGCGCCGCGGCCACGGCCAGGTGATCAGCAAGGGCGGCGCCGAGGGCATCCAGTGTCTCAGCCGCGCGGGCGAAGGGCTGGGACTGGCGATCAAGGTGGAGGACGGCTCCCCCCGGGCCAAGCACGCGGTGGCCCTGCACCTGCTGGAGCAGCTCGACTGGCTCACCCCCCTGACCCTCGAGGAACTGCGCCAGCGCTTTCTGAGCCCGGCCCCCCACCTGCGGCTGGAGGTGCTTGGCGAGCTGCGTTTCGACTGACGCACGCCGCCCGGCGATCGGTAGCGGGGGACACCTCGCTGGTATGATTCACCCACCGGCGCGGGGTAGAGCAGCCTGGTAGCTCGTCGGGCTCATAACCCGAAGGTCGCGAGTTCAAATCTCGCCCCCGCCACCAATTCCACCGCCCCCGACAGCGCTGCTGCCGGGGTTTTTTGCTGCCTTGCCGGCCGGCGGGTCGCGGTTCCGGCCCGGCCACAGGGAGCGCACCGGACG
>JBFLKL010000256.1:0-4385 GCA_040883175.1 Synechococcaceae cyanobacterium
CGACGAGGCGCCGCTGCCGGTTGGCCTGCAGCTCCGCCCCGGCCCCCGGGGGGTGGCCCGCTTCAGAGGTGGGATCCGCGGTAGGGCTCATCGACAGCAGCGCATCGCGGGAGCAGGGCGGGCTCGCATACAGGTTGTTGAGAGCCGCGCCATCGTACGGGGAGTGGGGGTTTGGCACCGGTAGGATCCGCGCCAGCCCAGTCCCCGTCCACTCTCTGCGGCCTTCTCCCATGCGTTTCCGTCCTCTGCTGGCCCTCGTGCTGGCGCTGTGTCTGACCCTGGTGACCGCCTGCAGCGGCGGGGCCAAGGCCGTGGACCGCTCCCAGCTGACCTACGAAGAGATCCACAACACGGGTCTGGCGAACGACTGCCCAACCCTGCCGGAGTCGGCCCGGGGCTCGATCGCCCTCGATCCTGGCGCCACCTACCAGTTGCGCGAGATCTGCATGCATCCCTCCGAGGTGTCCGTGAAGGCCGAGCCGGCCAACAAGCGCCAGGAGGCCCGTTTCGTGCCAGGCAAGATCCTCACCCGGTTCACCACCAGCCTCGATCAGGTCTACGGCGACCTGAGCGTTGCGGGCGACACGGTCAAGTTCCAGGAGCAGGGGGGGCTCGACTTCCAGCTGATCACCGTGCTGATGCCCGGTGGTGAGGAGGTGCCCTTCGTGTTCTCCAGCAAGCAGCTGCAGGCCACGGCCGATGGGGCTGCGATCAGCACCAGCACCGACTTCAACGGCACCTATCGCGTGCCCAGCTACCGCACCTCCAACTTCCTCGATCCCAAGGCCCGCGGCCTCACCACCGGTGTGGAGTACGCCCAGGGTCTGGTGGGCCTCACCGCCGACAACGAGGAGATCGCCCGCGAGAACATCAAGCGCTACGTGGAGGGCACCGGCTCGATGGAGCTCTCGATCACCCGGGTGGATCCAGGCTCCGGTGAATTCGCCGGGGTGTTCACAGCCCTCCAGCCCTCGGACACCGACATGGGTTCCAAGGACCCCCTGGACGTGAAGATCACCGGTGAGCTCTATGGCCGGCTCGAGCAGGTCTGAAGCCTCCGACGGCAGTCTCAGCAACAACCCTGCATCACCATGGGCCCCTGGCAGGGGCCCTTTGTTCTGATCAGATCCGGGTTGTGCTCAGATCCTGGTTCAGGGTTCGTCTGGGAGAATCCAGCCCGATGTCCCAGCGCCCGCCCCGCCTTGACCGCCACCACCAGCACTGGATCCACGCCTGACACCAGCAGCTCCGCGCTGATCGCCCCCCATGGCGGCAGCCTGGTGGATCTGATGGTGCCGGCGGCCGAGCGCGAGGCCGTCAGGGCCAGCGCCGGCCAGCGGCTGGAGTGCAGTCACCGCAACGCCTGCGATGTGGAGCTGCTGGTGGTGGGGGGCTTCTCCCCCCTGCGCGGCTTCATGCATCAGGAGGACTACGACGCCGTGGTGGCCGGCCACCGCACCAGCAGCGGCCTGCTGTTCGGCCTGCCGATCGTCTTCGACACCGACGACGAGACCATCGCCGTCGGCGATCGCCTGCTGCTCACCTACCGGGGCCAGGAGCTGGCGCTGCTCACCGTGGAGAGCCGCTGGGAGCCTGACAAGGCGAAGGAGGCCCTGGGCTGCTACGGCACCACCTCGATCGAGCATCCCGCCGTGCGCATGATCAGCGGCGAGCGAGGCCGCATCTACCTGGGCGGCCGCGTGCAGGGGCTGGAGCTGCCTCGCCGCGTGTTCCCCTGCCGCACGCCGGCCGAGGTGCGTGCCACCCTGCCCGCCGGCGAGAGCGTGGTGGCCTTCCAGTGCCGCAATCCCATCCACCGCGCCCACTACGAGCTGTTCACCCGCGCCCTGCACGCCGACAACGTCAGCCAGAGCGGCGTGGTGCTGGTGCATCCCACCTGCGGCCCCACCCAGGAGGACGACATCCCCGGGGAGGTGCGCTTCCAGACCTACGAGCGGCTGGCGGAGGAGGTGGCCAACCCCCGCATCCGCTGGGCCTACCTGCCCTACGCCATGCACATGGCCGGCCCGCGGGAGGCGCTCCAGCACATGATCATCCGCAAGAACTACGGCTGCACGCACTTCATCATCGGCCGCGACATGGCCGGCTGCAAGAGCTCCCTGAGCGGCGACGACTTCTACGGCCCCTACCAGGCCCAGGACTTCGCCCGCGACCACGCCAGCGAGCTGGGCATGGAGACCGTGCCCTCGCTCAACCTCGTGTACACCGAGGAGGAGGGCTACGTCACCTCCGAGCACGCCCAGGCCCGCGGCCTGCACGTGAAGAAGCTCAGCGGCACCCAGTTCCGCCAGATGCTGCGCGGCGGCGAGGAGATCCCGGAATGGTTCGCCTTCCGTAGTGTGGTGGAGGTGCTGCGAGCCGCGGCCTGATCCCATCCGGGGCCCAGACCGGCGCTCGCCGCGGTTAACATTCCTTTACTTTCATTCTCAGCTGAGGCGAGGGCCGTGAAGAAACGCTGGCGTAACGCGGGGCTCTACGTGCTCCTGGTGATCGTGATGATCGCCGTTGGCACCGCCTTCCTCGACCGCCCCAACCCCGCCAGCGCGCCGCGCACCCTGCGCTACAGCGACTTCGTGGAGGCCGTGCAGGCCAACGAGGTGTCTCGGGTGCTGATCTCCCCCGACCGTGGCACAGCCCAGGTGGTGGAGAGCGACGGCCGCCGCGCCGTCGTGAATCTGGCGCCCGACCAGGACCTGCTCAAGCTGCTCACCGACCACAACGTCGACATCGCCGTGCAGCCCAGCCGCGAACCGGCGGCCTGGCAGCAGGCGGTCGGCAGTCTGATCTTCCCCCTGCTTCTGCTGGGCGGCCTGTTCTTCCTGCTGCGGCGAGCCCAGGGCGGCGGTGGCAACCCGGCCATGAGCTTCGGCAAGAGCAAGGCCCGGGTGCAGATGGAACCCCAGACCCAGGTCACCTTCGGTGATGTGGCCGGCATCGAGGGCGCCAAGCTGGAGCTCACTGAAGTCGTCGATTTCCTCAAGAATCCCGACCGCTTCACCGCCGTCGGCGCCAAGATTCCCAAGGGCGTGCTGCTGGTGGGACCTCCCGGCACCGGCAAGACCCTGCTGGCCAAGGCCGTGGCCGGTGAGGCCGGCGTGCCCTTCTTCTCCATCTCCGGCTCGGAGTTCGTGGAGATGTTCGTGGGCGTCGGCGCCAGCCGGGTGCGTGACCTGTTCGAGCAGGCCAAGAAGAACGCTCCCTGCATCGTGTTCATCGACGAGATCGATGCGGTGGGCCGTCAGCGCGGCGCCGGCCTCGGCGGCGGCAACGACGAGCGCGAGCAGACCCTCAACCAGCTGCTCACCGAGATGGACGGTTTCGAGGGCAACACCGGCATCATCATCGTGGCGGCCACCAACCGTCCCGATGTGCTGGATGCGGCCCTGCTGCGGCCGGGACGCTTCGATCGCCAGGTTGTGGTGGACCGCCCCGACTACAGCGGCCGCCTGCAGATCCTGCAGGTGCATGCCCGTGGCAAGACCCTCGCCAAGGATGTGGACCTCGACAAGGTTGCACGCCGCACCCCTGGCTTCACCGGCGCCGACCTGGCCAATCTGCTCAACGAGGCAGCGATCCTGGCGGCCCGCCGTCAGCTCAACGAAATCTCGATGGACGAGGTGAACGACGCCATCGAGCGCGTGATGGCCGGTCCTGAGAAGAAGGACCGGGTGATGAGCGAGAAGCGCAAGCGCCTGGTGGCCTACCACGAAGCCGGCCATGCCCTGGTGGGCGCCCTGATGCCCGACTACGACCCGGTGCAGAAGATCTCGATCATTCCCCGCGGCCAGGCCGGAGGACTCACCTTCTTCACCCCGTCCGAAGAGCGGATGGAATCGGGCCTCTACTCCCGCGCCTACCTGCAGAACCAGATGGCTGTGGCGCTCGGGGGCCGGGTGGCCGAGGAGATCGTCTACGGCGACGATGAGGTCACCACCGGCGCCTCCAACGACCTGCAGCAGGTGGCCCGGGTTGCCCGCCAGATGGTCACCCGCTTCGGCATGAGCGATCGCCTTGGCCCTGTGGCCCTCGGTCGCAGCCAGGGGGGCATGTTCCTGGGACGCGACATCGCCGCCGAGCGCGACTTCTCCGAGGACACCGCCGCCACCATCGACGAAGAGGTGGGCCAGCTGGTGGAGGAGGCCTACCGCAGGGCCACCGAGGTGCTCACCGCCAACCGCTCCGTGCTCGATGAACTGGCTGAGATGCTGGTCGAGAAGGAAACGGTGGACGCCGAGGAGCTCCAGGAGCTCCTGATCCAGCGTGATGTACGCGTCGCCGAGTACGTCTGAGTCCGGCCACCGGCTCGCCCCCTGACCTCCACAACCTCGATCGACTCAACTGCGGCTCTGCTCAGCGCCCTGAAC
>JBFLKL010000257.1:0-13181 GCA_040883175.1 Synechococcaceae cyanobacterium
GCTGCAGCAGCTCCAGGGCGACCACCGCGTCCGGAAGTCCCACCCCCTGATCGCGGCAGCGGCGGGCACGCTCGAGCAGATCCCGGCCGCGCAGCTCCTGCAGCTCCTGCTGGCTGGCGGCCTGCCGCCAGGCCAGCAGACTGGCCCGCAGTGCCTCGGCCTGCTGGGCGCGGGCCAGCCGGCCGCGAATGGCACCGATGCCGTCAGCCTGAAGCTCGAGCTCCCGCAGGCGCCCCCACGCCTCGCTGCGGCGATCCCAGCGGTCGGCGCTGGCCAGCACCTCCAGCTGCTGGCGCCGTGCCTGCTCCCAGGCTGCGTCGAGCCGCTGCCGCTCACTCTCGGCCTGCTGCCGCTGGAGATCCACGGCGGCGAGCAGAGCCTCGAGCTGGGGCTGGTCGGCCGGAACGGCTTCAGCGGCAGACTCCGGCGAGGCCATCCAGGCTTCGGCCAGGCGCCAGGCCTCCTGCCGCCAGGCCTCCAGCTGCCGGCGGCCATCGAACACCTGGGCGAGGGCGGAGCGTGCCTGTTCCTCCAGCCAGGCCGTTGCGCGCTCGTACAGCCCGGTGTCGAACAGGGTCTGGAGCAGGGCCTCACGATCCTCCGGCCTGGCCCGCAGCACCTCGGCGAAGCGCCCCTGGGGCAGCAGGATCACCTGGCGGAACTGGTCGGCGTCGAGACCCACCAGATCCACCACCTCGCGCAGCACCTCGGCCACCCCTCCGGCCACCGGCTCCTCACCATCGGGCCCGAGGCGGAACAGGGCGGCGCGGGCGGCACGGGTGGTGGTGCCGCTGCCCCGCAGCTTGGCCACCTCACAGGCCGGCTGGCGTTCAACCCGCCAACGGCCGGCAGGGGTGGAGAACTCCAGCAGCACCCGCGGCACGGCCGACGGCGGGGCGTGCTGGGAGCGCAGGCCGCGCACACTGCGATCGCCCGAGACCACGCCGTAGAGCGCAAAGCAGAGGGCATCGAGCAGGTAGGTCTTGCCGGCACCGGTGGTGCCGTGGATCAGGAACAGGCCGTCACGGGCGAGGGGGTCGAAGTCGATCGCCACCGGTTCGGCGTAGGGCCCGAAGGCTTCCAGCTCCAGACGGTGGGGTCTCACGGGCGTTGGGTGGCCGCCTGGGCCAGGGCCTGACGAAGCAGCCGTTCCTCCTCCTCCTCGGCGGGCCGGCCCTGCTGGTCGGCGAAGAAGGCCAGGGTGCGGTGCAGCGGATCGGCGGCCTGCAGGATGCACCGGCTGCGCTCGCTGCCACTGGCCCCCGGCTCCGCGGGCGGCTGGTGGCGCAGCTCCACGGCGTGCGGAAAGCGCTGCCGCAGCCGGGCCATGGCCTGGCGGGGCAGCTGCTCGTCGCTGAGCAGGGCCCGCACCCAGGCGCCGCGGGCAGCCTCCAGCTCTGGATCGGCCAGCAGCTGCTCCAGCGGCCCCGTGAGGGTGCGCAGGGGGCGTCCCACCCCCAGGGGCACCACCTCCACCGCCGGGGTTCCCTGGGGATCGAGCTCCACCACCCGCACGCTCTTCACCTGATCCTGCTCGGAGAAGGAGTAGGGCAGCGGGGTGCCGCTGTAGGCGAGGCGCGGACCGTCCAGCTGCTGGGCGCCGTGCAGATGGCCAAGAGCCACGTAGTCGAAGCCGGCGAAGGTGGGCACCGCCACGGCCTCCGCGTTGCCCACGGAGAGGTCGCGTTCCGATTCGCTGCTGCGGCCGCCGGCCACGAAGGCGTGGGCCACCAGCACCGAGCGGACACCCGGGCGACGGGCCAGATCGGCGCGGACCGGCAGCAGGGCCAGCTCCGTGGCCCGCTGGTGGTCGATCCGGGCGGGGCGCTGGGGTTCGCCATCCTCAGCAGCGGCGGCGGTGGCAGCAAGCTGCTGCAGGGCTGGACCCTCCAGCAGGGGCTCGAGGTAGGGGAGGGGATACACCGCCGCCGGAGTTCCGCCGCCACGGGGGTTCACCAGCACCGGCTCGGCGGCCCGCTGCCAGCGGCCGCGGATCGTCACCCCCTGGGCGGCCAGCAGCTCGTCGTAGACCGACACGCGCACATGGGAATCGTGGTTGCCGGCGATGGCCACCACCGCCGCGCCGCTGGCGCGCAGCCGGGCCAGGGTGTCGGTGAACAGGCGCACGGCGTCGGCTGGGGGGATGGCGCGGTCGTAGAGATCGCCGGCGATCACCACCAGATCAACCGCCGCCTCGCCGGCCAGCTCCACCAGCCGGTCCATGGCCCGGGCCTGCTCGTCGAGCAGGGACAGACCATGGAACTGGCGACCGAGGTGCCAGTCGGAGGTGTGCAGCAGGCGCAAGGGGCTCAGGTGCGGCTGCGGCGCACCGCCAGCCCCGCCTCGATGGCGGTGACCAGGGCCAGCAGCAGGAAGCCCGCAAGGCCCACAAGCTGGTTGCGGGCGACCAGTTCGGGCATCAGCACCGGATCGGTGTCGGCGCCCTGCACCACCCCGAGGCTGAACCAGGCGGTCGCGGCGGCGGCGGTGAGCCAGTAGGCCCGCCAGCGGCGTTGGTAGATGTAACCCGTGCCGACCCCGGGCACGATGTTGAGCAGCACTGCCACCCAGCCACAGGAGGCGGAGAGGATCTGCTCACGGCTGGGCGACTGGGGACTGGACTCCATCGGCGCGGCGGGACTTGGGGCGATGCCCCATGCCTAGCGCAGCCTGAAGCCGGAGCACCTGGCGAATCCAGCCACCCCCAGATCACTCAGGCGTCCAGCAGCGCCTGCCACTGGCGCTGCAACGCCCCGGGAAGCGGCCGGGGCCGATAGTCGCGCGGGTCGCTGGGGCCGTGGCGGATCACGGCGTTCACGAGCACCGCGGTGCTGCTGCTGCGGTTGATGGCGCCGTGGGGAACACCGGGGGGAATACGCACCCAGGTGGGTTCGTCCTCGCGCAGGGTGATCCGCCGCAGCCGGCGGTTCTCGAGCACCACCAGCTCCAGCGAGCCGCGCAGCACGCGCAGCTGATCGGTCTGGCGGCGGTGGCAGAAGAGGGTGCGGCTGTTGTCGGGGCCGATCTCGGCGATCAGGGTTTCATCACTGATGAGGGGATCGGAGAACAGAGTGGCGCCGGCGCGGTTGTGTGCCACCGGGGCCAGCTCGATGTGTCGTGACAGGGCCATGACGGCAGTTGCGGATTTCGTGAAGAATCACAACGGCTTCGCTGCGCTGGCGTCGCGTCAGACACCAATCCCCTCACCGGTGCGCAAGGGCTCACACAAGCGCTCCCCCGGCACTGCCCCTCCAGCACCCCCCAACGCCGCACTGCCATGGCCGCCAAGCCCCCCCTCCAGCCCATTCCCCTGGAGCAACTGCCGCCCCTGCCACCGCTGCGGCTGGCAGTGGTGGGGCACGTGGAGGTGGTGAGCTTCGTGACCCTGGAGCAGCTGCCGCGCGCCGGACTGGTGCAGACCGCCGGCGAGGTGCTGGACCTCCCCGGCGGGGCCGGCGCCGTGGCAGCGGTGCAGCTGGCACGGCTCAGCGGTGGCCGCGTGCAGTTCTTCACCGCCCTGGGGCGCGATGCGCTGGGGGAAGCGGCGGCCCTGACCCTGAGCGAACTGGGGCTCGACCTGCACGTGGCCTGGCGGACGGCCCCCACGCGCCGTGGCATCAGCCTCTGCGATCGCTCCGGCGAGCGCAGCATCGTGGTGATCGGTGAGCGGCTGGCGCCGCGGGCCAGCGATCCTCTGCCCTGGGCTGAGCTGGCCGGCTGCCAGGGGGTCTTCGCCAGCGCAGCCGACCCCCAGGCCCTGCGCCTGGCCCGAGCCGCCCGCGTGCTCACAGCCACGCCGCGACTGCGGCTGCCGCTGCTGCAGGAGGCGGCGGTGGCGCTCGATGCCCTGATCGGCAGTGCGCTGGATCCCGCTGAACAGGTGCCTCCTGGAGTCCTGCGGCCAGCGCCGCTTCTGCGAATCGCCACCGCCGGGGCAGGGGGAGGCCGGGCCGAGCCGCTGGGACCGTTCGCCGCACCACCGCGCCGGGGGCCGGTGGTGGATAGCTACGGCGCCGGCGACAGCTTCGCGGCGGGCGTGACCGCGGGCCTGGCTGCCGGCTGGAGCCCGCTGCAGGCAATCAGCCTCGGCTGCCACTGCGGCAGTGCCTGCCTCGATGGCCTTGGCCCCTATGCCAGCCAGCTCCGGCGTGCCGCCGGTGGCTGGAGCCAGGGCCAGGCGGCCCGTACCCCGGAAGGGCAGGGCGAAGCTGGGGAGAACGACGACGCGGAGAGGGCCTGGCCGTGACCAGGGGACGGCGACCACTGATCGGTGTGATGGGGGCCGGCGAGGGAGCGGGTCCCCGGGAGCTGGAGCTGGCCCAGCACCTGGGCCGGGCCATCGCCCGGCGGGGCTGGGCCCTGATCACCGGCGGGCGGCCCAGCGGGGTGATGGCGGCGGCCAGCCTGGGCGCCATGGCCGTGGACGGCCACCTGGTGGTGGGCGTGCTGCCGGATGACGGTGACGGCGGCAGACGGGAGGGGGCAACGGCAGAGCTGGATGTGGCCCTGTTCACCGGCATGGGGCAGGCGCGAAACGTGGTCAACGTGCTCAGCAGCGACGTGGTGGTGGTGTGCGGCGTGGGCGGGCCCGGCACGGTGTCGGAAGCGGCCCATGCTCTAAAGGCGGGCCGGCCCCTGGTGCTGCTGGCGGTCGCGCAGGCGTGGATCGAGCTGTTCACCAGCCTCGACGCCGGCGTGCAGGTGTGCGGGTCGGTGGCCGAGGCCGTATCCGCCATCGCCACCCAGCTGGCCGGCGCGGGGAAGCCAGACGCCGGTGATGCTGCGGGTGCTGCCAGCTCGGTGGGCCGGGAGGTCGATCGCCTGCCGGTGGCCCTGGTGCAGCTGCAGGCCGGCGAGGACCCCGCCGCCAACCGCCGCCACGCCGAAGCCTGGCTGGAGCGGGCCCTGCAGCCCCGCCCGGGCCTCCCGCCACCGCGGCTGCTGATGCTGCCGGAGATCTGGAACGCCCCCTACACAGCGGCGCGCTTCGAGGCCTTCGCCGAGCCTGTTCCCGATCCCGGCAGCACCCTGCTCGACGGCCCTTCGCCCTCGCTGGCGGTGGTGGCGCAGCTCGCCCGGCGCCATGGGGTTGCGGTGATCGCCGGGTCGATCCCCGAGCGTGGAACCGATGGGCGTCTCTACAACACGGCCACCGTGATCGATGCGCAGGGGCGGCTGCTCGTGAAGCACCGCAAGCTGCACCTGTTCGATGTGGATGTGCCGGGCGGCATCCGCTTCCGCGAATCCGCCAGCCTCAGTCCCGGCCAGCAGCTCACGGTGCTGCCAGGGGAGGGCGACCCACTGACCACGGCCCTGGCCGAGCCGCCGACCCTGGGCCTGCTGATCTGCTACGACATCCGCTTCCCGGAGCTGGCCCTGCTGATGCGGCAACGCCACGGCTGCGCGCTGCTGGCCTGCCCTGCCGCCTTCAACACCACCACCGGCCCGCGCCACTGGCACCTGCTGATGCGCGCCCGGGCGGTGGACAGCCAGTGCTTTCTGCTGGCCTGCTCCAGTGCCCGCCCGACCGCTGGCGAGGGCTATCCGAGCTACGGCCATTCGCTGGTCGTGGATCCCTGGGGCACGGTGATCGCCGAGGCCGGAACGGGAGAGCAGGTGCTGCACGCCGAGCTGGATCTGGACCAGGTGGGCCTGGCCCGCCGGGCGATCCCCACCGGCGTCCAGCGCCGCGGCGACCTCTACCGCCTGGAGCCCGCATGACGGGCGTCGCCGATCCGGCCGGCACGGCCCTGGCCTGGGCCCTGCTGTTGCTGAGCACCTCGGCGGTCCTGGGGCTGGCGATCCTGCTGGGCGGCCTGGCCTGGGTGTTCGCGCGGGCACCACGGCTGGCGGCCCTGCCAGGGCCCTGCCAGGGAGCCGAGCCAGCGCCTGATGGCACGCTCACGGTGGTGGTGCCCGCCTACAACGAGGCCGCCAACATCGGCCCCTGCCTCAGCAGCCTGCTGGCCAGTGAGCCGCCCTGCTCCCACTGGCGGGTGCTGCTGGTGGACGACGACTCCAGCGACGACACGGTGACGATCGGCCGTCAGGCAGCCTCGCAGGCGCTGACAGAGGCCTCCGCTGCGGTCGAGCGCTTCGCGGTGCTGGAGGCCGGCCCGCGGCCGGCGGGGGAGCGCTGGGTGGGCAAGACCTGGCCCTGCACCAGGGCGATGGAGCAGATACGCAGCGACTGGGTGCTGTTCGTGGATGCCGATGTGCGCCTGCAGCCAGCGGCGCTGCGGCGGGCCTTGGCGCAGGCGGTGGCCGAGGGGGCCGATCTGCTCAGCCTGGCGCCCAGGCTGAGCTGCGGCTGCCTGGCCGAGTGGATGGTGCAGCCGATCATGGTGAGCCTGCTTGGGCTCGGCTTTCCGATCGCGGCGGCCAACGATCCGGCCAGCACGGTGGCCTTCGCGGCGGGACCCTTCATGCTGTTCCGGCGCTCGGCCTACGAGGCCATCGGCGGTCACCGCGCCCTGGCGGGGGAGGTGGTGGAGGATCTGGCCCTGGCCAGGCGGATCAAGGAGACGGGCCACCGCCTCCGCTACCTGCTGGGCCTGGATGCGGCCGAGCTGCGCATGTATGCGAATTTCCCGGCCCTGTGGGAGGGCTGGACCAAGAACTGGCTGCTGGGTCTGGGGGGCGACGTGCCCGCTGCTCTGGGCGCGGCCGTCGTTGTTCCGCTGATGTTCAGTGGCCCCTGGCTGCTGGCGCCGGCGGCGGCGATCGCGGCGCTGGCGGTGCCGGCTCAACGGGCGCTGCTGCTGGCGGCCCTGACGCTGGCGGTGCTGGGAATCGGCCTGCAGCTGGCGCTGCGGCTGTGGATGCGATCACAGTTCGCCCTGCCGCTGCGCCACTGGTGGCTGATGGGCGCCGGCGGCCTGGTGGTGGCGGCCATCGGCCCCACCTCGGTGTGGCGGACCCGCACCGGCCGGGGCTGGACCTGGAAGGGGCGGTCGCTGGCCGGCTGATGGGCCGGCGCGGCCGAAACTCACGGTCGACAGCTACTCCTCATAGCCGAGCTCGGCGTCGGAATTGAGCAGACCGTGGCGGTCGACGATGTGCAGGTGAACAAAGCGAAGTCTCAGGGCCAACGGAAGACCATCGGGTGTGGCCGGCAGTTGCTCCTCCATCGCCGCAACCTGAGCCGGTGAAGGTGGAGTGGGCCCACGCACCACAGCCCGCACAACCGTCGCTCGCGCCGTCTGCTCAAACCGCACCACCACCAGACGACTCCCCTGAATGGCATTGATCTCTCGTTCCAACGTGAATCGCGTGCTGGCTTCGAACAACTGCCGTGCGGTCAGGCGCTGGAAATTCAGCAACAACGTCAGACCCAATACCGAAAGGCTGATGACACCGATGAGATTTTGCCTGAGAAACAGGCCAATCGGCTGCTCCCAGGCGCCGGTCAATCGGCGAAAGCCGGTAAACCAGAACACCGCGGAAGCAGACACCTGAATGGCGATCAGGTTCACGGTGGCCAGCTGCAGGGCACCCAGGGCCAGCGCCCCGTCCCCCCGTGCCATCAAGATTCCTGCGGAAGCAAACGGCGGCACAAGGGCGGTGGCGATGGCCACACCCACCAGAGCCAGACTGAGCCGAAACGACACCGTGGCGTAGGCACCGGCCAGACCACCGGCCAAGGCGATCATCAGATCAAGGAAGTTGGGCGCCGTGCGCGCCATGATCTCGTGGTTGAGCGGCATATCCCGATGAAGCAGCCCGATCACGAAGCCAACTGCGGCGACCACCAGAATTCCGGACATCAACGAGAGCAGGCTGTCGCGCAGCAGCCTGGTATCGCTATCGATCAGGGATAACGAAAGGGCAACGATCGGGCCCAGCAGCATCGCCACGATCATGGCCCCGATCACCACCGCCGGGCTGTTGGCCAGCAACCCATAGCTGCCGATCACAGCCGACAGGGCATTCATCAGCAGGTGAGCCCTGGTGAAATGTGCCTCCTGGCGGATGCCACTCCGCACGGTTTCGTGCCACTGGCTCTGCAGCACTCCCCCCGTCTTCATCACGTTCACCCCGCCCAAGGCGACATCCGGCGGCAGCAGGCCCATTCTTGCCACTCTCCCATCGCCAGCACGAGACCCGAGGGGTATTGCTGGTCCTTCGGTGTGCCCAGCTACCGGCCCTCCGGCCCGATCCCCATAGGTTTGGCACCTATCAGGCCGCATGGGGCCATGGAGCGGTTCTTCCTGCAACTGGACCCGCCCGCCGAGGCGATGCGCAGCTGGCCCCACGTGGTGATCGTGGGGGGCGGCTTCGCCGGACTGAAGGTGTGCCATGCCCTGGCCCGTCAGCCGGTGCGGGTGACACTGATCGACAAGCGCAACTTCAACCTGTTCCAGCCGCTGCTGTACCAGGTGGCCTCCGGGCTGGTGTCCGAGGCCGACGTGGCCTCTCCGCTCCGCCAGATGGTGGGCCATGCCCCCAACATCCAGATCCTGCTGGGGGAGGTGACGGACATCGACCCCGAGGCGCGGGAGGTGGTGTTCAACGACCGGCGCTACGGCTACGACCAGCTGATCCTGGCCACCGGCTCGGGCAGCACCTACTTCGGCCGGGAGGAGTGGCGGCCGCTGGCGCCGCCGATGAAGATCCTCGAGCACGCCGATGAGATCCGCCGGCGGCTGCTGATGGCCCTGGAGGAGGCGGAGCAGACCCCCGACCCGCAGCGGCGCCGTTTCCTGCAGACGGTCGTGGTGGTGGGGGCCGGGCCGGCCGGCTGCGAGCTGGCCGGATCGCTGATCGAACTGATGCACCGTGCCGTGCGGCGCGAGTTCAAGCAGCTGCGCAAGGACGACTGCACCGTGATCCTGGTGGACGTGGTTGAGCGGGTGCTGCCGACCATGGCCGAACCGCTGGGGGACGCCGCCGGCCGCTACCTGCAGACCGCCGGCGTGGAGCTGCGGCTGGGGGCGAAAGTGGAGGCGATCGCGCCGGGCAGAGTGAGCCTGCGCAGCGGCGAGGCGCTGCAGGAGCTGGAGGCGGCCACGATCTGCTGGACCGCGGGGGTGCGCGCCTCACGCCTGGGCCGGCTCCTCGCCGAGCGCACCGGCTGCCCGGTGGACCGCGGCGGCCGGCTGCTGGTGGAGCCCGATTTCTGCGTGCCCGGCCATCCGGAGATCCGGGCGGTGGGCGATCTCTGTGCCTATGCCCACACCACCGATGGGCGTCCGCTGCCGGGTATGGCCGGCCCGGCGGTGCAGATGGGCGGCTGGGTGGCGCGCGATGTGCTCGCCCGGCTGCAGGGGAGCACGATGGCGCCGTTCCGCTGGGTGGATCTGGGCAGCATGGCGGTGATCGGCCCCTGGTATGCCGTGGCCGATCTGCGCGGCTGGCATGTGACCGGGCTGCCGGGCTGGATCCTCTGGGCCCTGGCGCACCTGGCCTTCATCCCCGACACCGAGAACCGCATCGCCCTGTTCAGCAAGTGGATGTGGCAGATCGCAACCCGCCAGCGCACGGCCCTGCTGATCACCGGCCGCCCGGATCAGCACATCGGCGTGGACGTGGGTCTCTACCGGGCACTGAAGGAAGAAGCACGGGCCGTGAGATTGGAGGCAGGCGAGCCGGGGGATGCGGTGACGGAAGTGGGAGCCGCCTGAGGAAAGGGTGTCCGCATCGATCCGGCCTGGGCAGCTGGGGTGGAGCACGTGAGGGAACACAGGCTGCGATCCCCGCTGCGCGAGCAGCGGATTCACCACTGACGGGACTGATGTTCCGGCTCCGGCATCACGACGGTTTCACCCTTATCGCCTGCATTGTCTGGCTGGCTCGCTTTCGATCTCATCCACACGGTCATCGTCGATGTCCACCTGCGCACAGACACCGACCCTCAGGGGACCGTCGTCCTCATCCAGCTCGGTATCGCTGGTCACGTCGAACGATCGCCCGCCAATGATCCATGTCCCCACCTTGACTGCGGGTCGGCGCTGAACGATCCCGTAGAAGTCGTCATCCGCCACCGCGACCTGGAGGCCACTCCAGGCAGCCAGGATAAGACAGGAAGCCATGATGATGTTCTTCATATCATCCCCAGAAGTTGAAATCCTGCTGGAATCTCGTGACCGACTTGTGAGCCAACTGTGACCTGCTGTGTGGGCAACGGATGCCCCGGTAGGGCGGTCAATGTCAGGACTCATCCTGACCTGATCTGACCCAACGGCAGCAGATCACGGTGCCACCTGGGACGGTGCCCCCTGGGAAAGCGGCGCTGCCCGCCCATCTGCCCGATGACCCGCCGCGGTTAAGCGGATCGCCGCCAGCTCCTCAGGCGGCAGTTTCTCCAGCTGCTTCATCACCAGCGCCATGCGCGGATTGCGCCGCAGCTCCGTGGCGTGACGAGCGAGAAAGTCCCAGTAGAGGGCGTTGAAGGGGCAGGCGGTGGCGCCGCTGCGCTGCTTCACGCTGTAGCGGCAGCCCTTGCAATAGGTGCTCATGCGGTTGATGTAGCTGCCGCTGGCGGCGTAGGGCTTGCTGGCCAGCCGGCCACCGTCGGCGAAGAGCCCCATGCCCAGCACGTTGGTCTGCATCACCCAGTCGTAGGCGTCGATGAACATCCGCGAAAACCAGTTCGTGAACGCCTGCGGGTCGAGGCCGCTGATCAGGCCGTAGTTGGCCAGCACCATCAGCCGCTGGATGTGGTGGGCGTAGCCGTTGCCCTCCAGCTCGCCCAGCACCGTGTCCATGCAGGCCATGCCGCTGCCCCCCAGCCGCTCCAGCCAGTCCGGCAGGGGCCGCTCGGCAGCGAAATGGTTGCTGGCGGGATAGTCGTTCCCGAACCACCAGTAGAGGCCGTGGGTGTATTCACGCCAGCCCAGGATCTGGCGGATCACCCCCTCCAGCCCCGCCAGCGGACTGCGTCGTTCCCGGCCGGCCTGCTCCAGCCGCCGGATCACCTCCAGCGGATGCAGCAGCCCCAGGTTGAGATAGGGGGAGAGCAGCGAATGCCAGAGCGTGGGCTCACCGCTCACCATGGCGTCCTGATAGGGCCCGAAGCCATCCAGCCGCGTGGCGATGAAGTGCTCCAGCACCGCCAGCGCCTGCTCCCGGCTCACCCCCCAGCGGAAACCACCGACATCTCCGGGCAGCGGCTGCCGGCCTGAGGCCTCCATCGCCGCCGACAGGCGCTCCACCTTGGCGATCACGGCCCGGGTCACCGCGTCCGGCTCGAACCACAGCGGCTCCGGGCCCTGCAGACCCTTCGGCGGTGGCCTGCGGTTGGCCTGGTCGTAGTTCCACTGCCCGCCGAGGGGCTGGCCATCAGCGTCCATCAGCACCCTGAAACGCCGCCGCCCCTCCCGGTAGAACAGCTCCAGGCGCAGCTGCTTGTAGGGACGCGCCCAGGCGCCGAAGGCCTCCCGGCTCCACAGAAAGGCGTTGGAGGGGTGCCACACCAGCTGCGGGGCACCCGCACCCAGGGCCGCCACCGCCCGCAGGACCGCGGCCCGGAAGGGCCGTTCGGCCGGCTCCATCAGATGCAGCTCCGTGATGCCGCGTTCACGGGTCCAGACCGCCAGCCCGGCACTGAAGCTCTCCACCTGCCGGTGGTCCACCGCCCAGCCGGCTTCCTCCAGCTCGGCGGCGAAGTGGCGCATGGCGCTCCACACCAGCACCAGCTTGTGGCGGTGGCAGTGCCGCCGGCGTGCCGCCGATGTGCTCTCCAGCAGCAGCACCGGCGCCGAGCCCGGCTCGGTCGCAGCCAGGGCAGCCTGGTCAGACGACAACTGGTCGCCCAGCACCCAGATGCCCTTCACGGCAGGGGGATCAACGGGGGTTCAGCGGCGGGGGTCAGCGGTGAAAGCGCGGATCCGTCTCCAGCCAGCGCTCGAACGCCGCCAGACCCTCGATCAGCGCCCACACGCTCAGACCGAACACCAGCACGCCCCCCACCGCCATCACGGCGGCCATCACCAGGGGGATCGCCGCCAGCGCCAGCAACGGAAACACCACCAGGGCGCCCACGACCGCCAGCCCGAGCACCGGTGCCACCAGGGCCGAGGGAGGACCGCTCCGGCTGGGTTGGATCGGAGCCATTGTCACAGCACCGCAGATACCTGTTCATTGTGGCCCTGGACGTCCCACGGCTGAGGGCGGACTACCGCCCGTCGTGCTGTGGAAAAGGGCCTGGTCCTGCGGCCTGGATGCCTAGGGTCGTCCCAGGTGGCCGGGATGCCGATGCGGATCACCATCGTGGGCTGCGGTTATGTGGGCATGGCCCTGGCGCGCCACTGGCGCCGGGATCCAGCCGTGCGGCTTACCGTCACCACCACCCGGGAGCAGCGGCGCCCGCAGTTGTCCGCCCTGGCCGAGCGGGTGGAGGTGCTGCGGGCTGGTGATTCCGCCGCCCTGCGCCGGGCCCTCGAGGCTGCCGAGGTGGCGGTGTTCTGCCTGGCTCCAACGGGCGACCGGCTGGTGAGCGCCGACGACTACGGCGCCACCTACCGGGACGGGTTCGCCGCCCTGACCGCTCTGGTGGACGGGCTGCCGGCGCTGCGCCAGATCGTCTACACCGGCAGCTGCTCGGTGTACGGCGATGCCGGCGGCGGCTGGGTGGACGAGACCACCGCCGCCAGCCCCCGCGACGACCATGGCCGGGTGCTGCTGGACAGCGAGGAGCTGCTGGCCCGCTGCCGTGCCCCGGGGCGGCGGGTGTGCGTGCTGCGGCTGGGAGCGATTTACGGACCGGGCCGGGAGCTGGGCGATCGCTTCCGCCGCCTGGCCGGCAGCATCCGCCCCGGGGACGGCCGCCAGCACAGCAGCTGGATCCATCGCGACGATGTGGTGGGCGCCATCGCCGCCGCCGTCAGTGGCGGCTGGGACGGGGTGGTGAACCTGGTGGACGACGAACCGCTGCCGGTGGGTGACCTGCTCGATCGGGTGCTGGCGGCCGGTGGCCTGGAGCCGGTGCGCTGGGATCCGGCGGCAGCGACCGGCACTCCTCCGGCAGACCGGCGCATCAGCAACCGCCGCCTGCATCAGCTCGGCTACCAGCTGCGCCATCCCCGGGTGCAGGTGCCCCAGCTCAAGCGAATCGATCAGGAACTCTTCGATGCGGTGGCCGCCCAGGCCCGCGAGGTGCCGCGGCGACGCCGCAACCACAACCTGCACCGGGAGAGCGATGCAGTGCAGCGTTTCCTGAACGTGCTGCAGCCGGGCACCTA
>JBFLKL010000258.1:0-14725 GCA_040883175.1 Synechococcaceae cyanobacterium
ATCTTGCTCCAGATGCCGTAGAGGTGCTTGGGCCGGCCGCTCACCTCGCAGTCGGCCAGTCCCACCGCCGCCAGCCGGTCGCGCAGCAGCTGCACGGTCACCGCCAGACGATCCTCCCGATCGCTGCGCTTGCTTGCCACCTGCTGCTGCACGTCGCGGTAGGCGACGGGCTCGAGGATCTTGAAGGCCAGGTCCTCCAGCTCCCACTTGAAGCGGCCGATGCCCAGACGGTTGGCCAGGGGGGCGTAGATCTCGCGGGTCTCGCGGGCGATGCGCTGCTGCTTCTCGGGCCGCAGGGCTCCGAGGGTGCGCATGTTGTGCAGGCGGTCGGCCAGCTTCACCAGCACCACGCGGATGTCGCTGGCCATCGCCAGGAACATCCGCCGCAGGTTCTCGGCCTGGGCTTCGGTCTTGTTGGTGAAGTGCAGGCCGCCGAGCTTGGTGACGCCCTCCACCAGGGCGCGCACCTCGGCCCCGAAGTGCTGCTCGAGCTGCTCGGGTGTGACATCGGTGTCCTCGACGACGTCGTGGAGGAAACCGGCGGCGATCACCGCGGCGCTGGCGCCGATGTCACGCAGCAGATCGGCCACGGCCACCGGATGGATGATGTAAGGCTCGCCGCTGGCCCGGTACTGTCCCTCGTGCAGCTGGAAGGCAAAATCAAACGCCGAGGCCAGCAGGGCCTCGGCGTCGGTGGGGCAGCACTGGCCGCTGCCGGGGGGCACATGCTCGATGCAGCGCTGCAACCACTCGGGCAGCGGCACGCCGTAGTCGACGGGACTGTGGATCGGCCGACGTCCCAGGACCGGCGCATGCTCCGGTGCCGCGACCGCACTGGAATCCCCTGGCGGACGCAGAGCCGAAGGATTCAGATCTGTGGCCGCCGGGAGCATGGGGTCCTGCGGGGTGGCTTCATCGTATGCAGCCGGCGAGACTCGGGGGCGAATCCGCACAGGCCGTTGTCCAGTTCCGTGCTCAGCCTGCGCCGACTGCGGGTGTCCTATCCCCAGAGCGTGCGGCCCACCCTCGACGGCCTGGATCTCAGCCTCAGCCCCGGCGAGACCCTGGCGCTGGTGGGGCCCTCGGGCTGCGGCAAGAGCACGGTGGCGCGGGCGGTGCTGCAGCTGCTGCCGGAGGGCAGCGCCTGCAGCGGTGAGCTGCTGCTGGCCGGCACCGATCCGCGCCGTCTGCGCCGCCCGGCCCTGCGCCGGCTGCGGGGCGAGGCGGTGGGGCTGGTGTTCCAGGACCCGATGACGCGGCTCAACCCGCTGCTCACCATCGGCGCCCACCTGGCCGACACCCTGGAAGCCCATCGCCCCGGCTGGAGCCGGCGGCAGCTGCGCCAGCGGGCCGAGGAGCTGCTGGGGCGGGTGGGGATCGGCGTGGAGCGCTACGGCAGCTACCCCCACGAATTCAGCGGTGGCATGCGCCAGCGGCTGGCGATCGCCCTGGCCCTGGCCCTCAATCCGCCACTGGTGATCGCCGATGAGCCCACCACAAGCCTGGATGTGGCGGTGGCCGGCCAGGTGATGGCCGAGCTCACCGGCCTCTGCCGCGAGGCCGGCAGCGCCCTGCTGCTGATCAGCCACGACCTGGCCATGGCCGGACGCTGGTGCGACCAGATCGCCGTGCTCGATGAAGGCCGGCTGATCGAGCGCGGCCCGGCCCGGCAGCTGCTCACGGCGCCGCGATCGCCCCTGGCCCGGCGACTGGTGGCCAAGGCGCGGGAGCGGGAAGGGAGCGAGAGCCAGGCCCCGGCGGCGGCGCCGCTGCTGCTGGAGATCGAGGAGCTGCGCTGCTGGCACCCGCTGCCGGGCCTGCCCTGGCAGCGGCAGTGGCTGAAGGCGGTGGACGGCGTGAGCCTGCAGCTGCAGCAGGGCGAGACCATCGGCCTGGTGGGGGCCTCCGGCTGCGGCAAGAGCACCCTCTGCCGGGCACTGATGGGCCTGGCGCCGGTGCGGGGCGGCGCCGTGCGCCTGGAGGGGGCCGATCTGCAGCAGCTGCGGGGCGGCGACCTGCGCCGCGCCCGGCGCGGCATCCAGATGGTGTTCCAGGACCCGCTCGCCTGCCTCAACCCCCAGATGCGCGTGGGCGATGCCATTGCCGATCCGCTGCTGATCCATGGCCTGGCCAGCCGCTGGGCCGCCCGTGAGCGCGCCCGCCAGGGCATGGCGGCAGTGGGGTTGACCCCACCGGACGCGTTCGAAAACCGCCTGCCGCGACAGCTGTCCGGCGGCCAGCAGCAGCGGGTGGCGATCGCCCGCGCCCTGATCCTGGAGCCGAAGGTGCTGCTCTGCGACGAGAGCGTGAGCATGCTCGACGCCGAGGTGCAGGCGGAGGTGCTGAAACTGCTGCGCGACCTGCAGACCCGTCTGGGGCTGGGGATGCTGTTCGTGACCCACGACCTGGCGGTGGCCAGCGGCTTCTGCCACCGCGTGATCGTGCTCGACGGCGGCCGGATCGTCGAGGAGGGTCCCGGCGCCGCCCTGCTGCGCAGCCCCCGGGCGGCGATCACGCGGCAGCTGGTGGAGGCCTGCCCGCGGCTGCCGGCCCTGGCCTGACGGAGGCTAGCGCTGGGGCTGCCCCTGGGGCTGACTGCGGCGCCGCAGCCGCTCCAGCAGGGCCGCGAACACCGGCGGCAGCGGCGCTTCGCACACCAGGCGCTCGCCGCTGATCGGGTGGTTCAGCCCCAGCTGAACAGCGTGCAGGGCCTGGCCGGGCAGCTCCACGGGAAGCTTGCGGCAGCGGGAGTACACCGGGTCGCCCACGATCGGGTGGTTCATGTGGGCGCAGTGAACCCTGATCTGGTGGGTGCGGCCGGTGTCGAGCTGGAAGCGCAGCAGGGCGTAATCGCCCAGGCGCTCCACCACCCGCCAGTGGGTGCAGGCGTGGCGGCCGCTGCCGTCGTGCACCACGGCGTACTTCTTGCGATCCACCGGATGGCGGCCGATCGCCCCCACGATCGTGGCGGCATCGGCCGCCGGCTGACCGTGCACCACCGCCAGATACTCCCGGGAGGCGATGCGTTTCTGGATCTGCACCTGCAGTTTCACCAGCGCCTCCTGGCTCTTGGCCACCACGATGCAGCCGGTGGTGTCCTTGTCGAGCCGGTGCACGATGCCGGGCCGCAGCTCACCGCCGATGCCCGGCAGATCAGGGCAGTGGTGCAGCAGGCCGTTCACCAGGGTGCCGTCCTTGTTGCCAGGCGCCGGGTGCACGGTGAGGCCGGCGGGCTTGTTGAGCACGATCAGGTGCGCGTCCTCGTAGAGCACATCCAGCGGCATCGCCTGCGCCACCAGATAGGGCAGGGGTTCGGGGGGCGGCATCCACAGCTCCACGCTGTCGCCCGCGCGCAGGGGGGTCTTGGCCCGGCCCGTGACGCCGTTGACACGCACGTAGCCGGCATCGATGAACTTCTGGATGCGGGCGCGGCTCTGCTCCGGCCGCTGGCTCACCAGCCAGCGATCCAGCCGCATCGGCAGCGGCCTGGGGTAGGTGAGCGTCAGCAGCTCGCCTTCGCCCACGCCGAAGCCTGATCTGATCTGCGCACCCGCCATGGGTCGACCGTACGAGCCGGCAGCTCAGGCCGCTGCGGGCGGCAGCTCCAGGGCAATCGCCCCGAGGCGGCCGCAGCGGAAGTCGTCGAGCAGCTTGGTGGCCATGCGCAGGCTGTCGCCGCCGGTGTGGCGTCCGGCCGCGGCTTCCAGCCAGCCCTCGGCATCGGGGCCGCCCCTGGGCAGCGGCCCCAGCGGAATGCCGTAGCGCCGCTCCAGCAGACCGCCAGGCACCCCCGCGGCCGGCACCGCCTCCAGATCGTTGAGCAGGACGACGAAGGCGACGGCCACCGCCTCGGCGTCGTAGGCGGCCTGGCCGATGTCGTCGCAGAGGGCCAGGCGCAGGGCCGCGAGCTGGTCGTCCAGCCGGGGCGGCAGCACGCCGGGGGCATCGAGCAGGTCCAGGTCCTGGCCCAGCCGCACCCAGCGCAGGCTGCGGGTGACACCGGCGCGGCGGGCGCTCTCCACCACCTTCTGGCGCACCAGGCGATTGATCAGGGCCGACTTGCCCACATTCGGGAAACCCAGCATCAGGGCCCGCACCGGCCGAGGCCGCATGCCCCGCCCATGGCGACGTTCGTTGAGTGCCTCACCGCTGCGGATCGCCGCCTGCTGCAGCTGCTTCACACCGGTGCCGGCCCTGGCGTCGCACCACAGCAGGGACTGGCCCCGGAGCCGGAACCAGTCCGTCCAGGCGCCCCGCACCGGCGGCGGGATCATGTCCACGCGGTTGAGCACCAGCAGGTGCTGGCGGCTGCCGATCCAGCGCTGCAGACGTGGGTGGCCGGTGGCCAGGGGAATGCGGGCATCGCGCACCTCGATCACCAGGTCCACCTTGGCCAGAGCGTCACGCAGGGCCCGCTCGGCCTTGGCGATGTGACCTGGGTACCACTGGATCGCCGGGGCGTTGACGCTCAGACCTGCAGTGGGGACGGCCGAGGCGGGATCGCCCATCAGGGCACCACCAGCACGGGACAGGGTGCCAGCTGGATCACCCGCGCCGCCGTGCTCTGCTGATCGCTCTCCAGGGTGATGCCGCGGGTGCCCATCACGATCACGTCGGCATCGATCTCGTCGGCCACATCGCCGATGACGAAGGCCGCCTTGCCCTCCCGCTCGATCACCTCACAGGCCACACCGGCCTGCTGGAAGCTGCCGCGGGCCTGCTCCAGCAGCTGGGCCACGGCGGGCTCATCGTCACCGGGCTCCACCACCGAGAGCAGCACCAGACGGCTGGCGTGCTGCTGCACGAGCTGCAGGGCCACCGCGGCGGTGTCCATGGCCTGGCGGCTGCGGTCGATCGGGAACAGAACGGTGTTGAACATGGCTGGTGGGGTCCGGCCCCATCCTGGTGGTGCCGGGCAGGAGTTCAGTCTGAACGACGCGGCGCGGGCTAAGCTCCCGCCCGTTTATCCCCATTCCCAAACGCGTCCCATGGCGAAGCGATCCCTGTCCAGCCTCAGCGTCGACGACCTGCGCGGCAAACGGGTGCTGGTGCGGGTGGACTTCAACGTGCCCCAGGACGACAGCGGCACGATCACCGACGACACCCGCATCCGCGCCGCCCTCCCCACCATCGCCCACCTGCGCGACAACGGCGCCAAGGTGATCCTGGCGGCCCACTTCGGCCGGCCCAAGGGCCAGGTGGTGGAGGGCATGCGGCTCACCCAGGTGGCCGCCCGCCTCAGCGACCTGCTGGGGGTGCCTGTGGAGAAGACCGACAGCTGCATCGGCCCCGACGCCGAGGCCAAGGTTGCGGCCCTGGAGGAGGGTGGCGTGGTGCTGCTGGAGAACGTGCGCTTCTTCGCCGAAGAGGAGAAGAACGAGGCCGAGTTCGCCAGGCAACTGGCCTCGCTGGCCGAGGTGTATGTGAACGACGCCTTCGGCGCCGCCCACCGCGCCCATGCCTCCACCGAGGGCGTCACCAGGTTCCTCAGCCCGAACGTGGCCGGCCACCTGATGGAGAAGGAGCTGGCCTACCTGCAGGGCGCCATCGACAGCCCCAAGCGCCCCCTGGCGGCGATCGTGGGCGGCTCCAAGGTGAGCAGCAAGATCGGCGTGCTCGAGGCCCTGATCGACAAGTGCGACAAGATCCTGATCGGTGGCGGCATGATCTTCACCTTCTACAAGGCCCGTGGCCTGGCGGTGGGCAAGAGCCTGGTGGAGGAGGACAAGCTGGAGCTCGCCAGGGAGCTGGAGGCCAAGGCGGCCGCCAAGGGCGTGCAGTTCCTGCTGCCCACCGATGTGGTGCTGGCCGACAACTTCGCCCCTGACGCCAACAGCCAGGTGGCGCCGATCGAGTCCATCCCGGACGGCTGGATGGGCCTCGACATCGGCCCCGACTCGGTGAAGGTGTTCCAGGAGGCCCTGGCCGACTGCCAGACCGTGATCTGGAACGGCCCGATGGGCGTGTTCGAGTTCGACGCCTTCGCCGCAGGCACCAACGCCATCGCCCATACCCTGGCGGAGCTGAGCGCCAAGGGCACCATCACCATCATCGGTGGCGGTGACTCGGTGGCCGCCGTCGAGAAGGTCGGAGTGGCCGACAGGATGAGTCACATCTCCACCGGTGGCGGCGCCAGCCTGGAGCTGCTGGAGGGCAAGGTGCTGCCCGGCGTGGCAGCCCTCGACGAGGCCTGAGGACAGGCCTGGGGCGGGAGCCATGGAACACCTTGGGCCTGGTCCTGAGCGGCCGCCGGTGGGCTGGGTCGGTCTGGGCGCCCTCGGTGCTCCGATGGCCGCCAACCTGCTGGCCGCCGGTTTCCCACTCACCGTTTACAACCGCAGCCCAGGCCCCGAGCAGACACTGGTGGCCCGGGGGGCACGGGCTGCGGTGAGTCCGGCGGCGGCGGCCCAGGCCCAGCTGCTCTGTCTCTGCGTCAGTGACGACCAGGCAGCCCGGGAGGTGCTGTTCGGGGGCGGTCACACGCGTCGCCTCAGCCCCGACAGCGCCGCCGCAGGGTTGCGGGCGGGCGGCCTGGTGATCGATTTCTCCACCATTGCGCCGGCCACCAGCCATGCCCTGGCCACCCGCCTGGCGGACCAGGGGGTGGCCTATCTCGATGCCCCGGTGACCGGAGGAACCGAAGGTGCCAGGGCCGGCTGCCTGTCGGTGCTGGTGGGTGGCGCGGCGGCGGATCTCGATCGGGCCCGACCGCTGCTCGAGGTTGTGGGCAACCGCATCAGCCACCTGGGGCCGGTGGGCGCCGGCCAGCAGGCCAAGGCCGTGAACCAGGTGCTGGTGGCCGGGAGCTATGCCGCCGTGGCCGAAGCCCTGGCGCTCGGCCGGAGCCTGGGGCTGCCGATGCCGCGCGTGTGCGAGGCCCTCGCCACCGGCGCAGCCGGCTCCTGGGCTCTCGAGCATCGCGCCGCCAACATGCTCCAAGGACACTTTCCCCTCGGCTTCCGGCTGGCGCTGCACCGCAAGGATCTGGGCATCGCCCTGGAGGCGGCTGCGTCGACAGGGATCGAGCTGCCACTCACCCGGCTGGTGGCCGCCATCGAGGACGAACTGCTGGACGCGGGCCACGGCGACGACGACGTGTCGGCAGTGGCCCGCTGGTTTGGCTCTGCAGCCCGCCCCTAGCAGCCCGAGATCACGCCGCCCAGGATTCCACCGACGGCTGCACCCATGGGCAGGGCCCAGCGTCGGTTGCGGGAGCCCCTGGCCAGGATCGCACCCAGCCCGCCGCCCACGGCGGCGCCGGCCAAAGCCGTGCCGGGACTGCACCTGCGCCTGGGCGCCGCCTCGTAGGGCACCGGCTCGACGGCCACCGGGGAGCCGTAGTAGCCCGGGGAGCCACCCCAGTAGCCATCGTCAACGGGACTGGGGCCATAGCCGGGGGCATACCCGTAGCGGCTGGTGGGCAACGGCGCGAAGCCGGGCTGGCGGTAAGCGCCCGGGTAGGCGAGCGCCGCAGCGGGAGCCAGCGCGGCGCTGCCCAGCAGGCCGGCCAGGGCGAGGTAGAGGAAGGAGGAGCGCATTGGAATTCGATGCGATGGGATGGATGGGGATGAACTGAGCAGGATCGGCACGAGCTAGATGCCCAGGCCGGGCCGCCAGGGCAGTCGCACGGCGCTGGGGGTGGCGAAGCGGCGCATCAGGGCCTGCCACTCCTGCTGATCGCGCTGCCACTGCAGCTCAAGGGCCTGGGCATCGCGTTGCAGGCACTGTTCGTTGGCCAGGGGCTGGCGCGCCCTGCGGAGACACTGCTCCAGCTGGTTGAGACGGTGGTGGGTCTGGCGATGCGACTGATCGGCCCAGGCCCGCTGGGCCTGCACCCAGCCCAGTTGCTGGGCGGAAGCAGGGCGCCAGGGCCGCACCGCGTTGCCGAAGACGAGCGGATTGGCCAGGGCGGCATCGGCACTGAGGGCGCCACCGCCCAGCAGGCCCAGCACCAGAAGGATGCGAGAGAGAGGGAGGGACTTCATGGGAAGTGCGGGGAGAGGTGCGGCGGCAGAGCTGCCACGCGTGCACTGTGCGCGGATCGGACGGCGCAGGTGCAACCAGGCTTCCGCCAACCTGTGACCAAATCCCACAGACCCCCCTCTGTGGGCCCGAAGTCAAGGCTGGGGCAGGGCTCTGGATCGCCCCCACAGGGCAATGCCGAAGCATCCCCCTCGGCCTTGACCCTGGCCGGAGGGGGCATCCTCCAGTCGCTCCAGGCCGCCGCCGTGGGCCATTGCCACCCGGGCCGCAATGGCCAGGCCCAGGCCACTGTGGCCGCTGCCCCCCCGGGCGGCATCCAGCCGCTGGAAGGGCATCAGGGCCTGTTGCCACTGCTGTGGGGCAATGCCGGGGCCGTGATCCCAGAGCACGATCCGGAAACCCTCCCCATCCGGCGGCCAGGCCTGCAGTTCCAGCCGCAGTGGCGGTGCGCCGTACTGCCGGGCATTGTCGATCAGGTTGGCCACGGCCCGGCCCAGCGCCACCGGCTGCACCACCCGCGTCAGGGGCTCCAGTGCCAGGCGGAGAGTGTCGGCATCCTCCGCAGCCGCCTGCTCGGCCAGCAGCTGCTCCAGGGGCACCGCCACGGCGGCCTCATCGTCGCCGCCGCCGGCGAACAGCAGGAACTGGCCGGTGATCCGCTCCAGGGCGGACAGGTCGGCCTCGGCCTGGTCCAGATCATCCGCAGCCAGAGCGGCCAGGCTGAGCCGGAAGCGCAGCCGGGTGATCGGACTCTTCAGGTCGTGGGCGATGCCGGCCAGCATCACCACGCGCTCCTGCTCGGCGCTCTCCAGCCGCTGCACCATGGCGTTGAAACGCCTGGTGAGCTCCCGCACCGCGGCCGTGCCCCGCTCCGCCAGCGGCGTTGCAGGCCAGGCGCCCGCGCCCACACCGGCCAGGGCCCGCTTGAGCTGCTGCAGGGGACGCTGCACCTCCAACCAGAAGAACAGCAGCAGCGCCAGGCTGCCTCCCAGCCCCAGACCTACCAGCAGCAACCAGGGATCCGGAGGCCAGAGGCGAACCGGAGGGATCGGCACCAGGAGCCACACCGGATCCAAGGGCGCCAGCAACTGCACCCACACTCCCCGCTGCGGACCGGCTGCAGGCAGCACAATCGGACAGGGCTCCAGCTCGCGGCAGAGCACCTGCCTCAGCAATGCCCCCTGGCTGGCCAGCACCCGATCCCTGATCGTGGGTGGCTCGGGCTCCAGCCGCAGGGGCAGACCGCTCAGACGGGCCAGGAGCTGGGGCGGCAGGCGATCGAGAGCCAGCTCCGCCAGGCGGACCTGGAACAGCACCTCAGGCCCCAGCTTGCCGATCCGGTCGCGCTGCAGGCGCTCGGCGAGCAGCAGCTGCATCTGGGCAGTGCTGATCAGGGCCACCCCCAGCCCCACGAGGATGTATCTAACGGCTGCGAGGCTGGCCATCTGGCACGAACACGTAGCCGTAACCCCACACAGTCTGCAGATAGCGGGGGCGGCCGGGATCGGGCTCCACCAGCCTGCGCAGGCGCGACACCTGAACATCCATGCTGCGGCTGTCCGTGACGGAATCCGGTCCCCGAGCCAGCTCCACCAGCCGCTCGCGCGACAGCGGTCGGTGGGGGTGGTGGACAAAGGCCGCCAGCAGGGCGAATTCACCGGAGGTGAGCACCGTGACGCGATCGCCCTGCTCCAGGGTGCGGGCGGACAGATCGAGCACCCGTTCGCCGATGGTGATGCGCTCCCCCTCTGCCAGAGGCGTGCCGGCAGGCAGGGCCACACGCCGCCTGAGCACCGCGTCGATGCGGGCGCTGAGTTCCCGCGGCAGGAACGGCTTGGCCAGGTAGTCGTCGGCACCCTGCTCCAGGCCGATGATCCGGTCCACCGCATCGCCCTTGGCGGTGAGCATCACCACCGGCAGATCGTCGCCGGCGTCGCGCAGGCGACGCAGCAGGGTGAGGCCGTCGTCGCCGGGCAGCATCAGATCCAGAACCAGCAGGTGGGGCCGCTGACCCGCCAGCCGCGCCATCAACTGCTCGCCGTTGGCCAGACAGCGCACGTCGTAGCCCTGATCGATCAGATAGGTGCCCACCATGCGCCGGAGTTCCGGGTCGTCGTCCACCACCCAGATGCTCTGCCCCGCAGCCATGGCCTCACCAGCTCGGAAAAATCTGGTCACAGCTTGCCCGGGATCCGGCAACAGGCAGCCGTGTCGGGCTGCGTAGCTTGAGGCCATGCGTCATCCAGCCCTGCCCATCGCCCTGCTCGGCACCCTGCTCGGCACGCTCCTGAACGCTGGGATGCCGAACCCAGCGACCGCATCCGCACGCCAGGCACGGGCGGGCGATGCCGATGCGTTGCAGGAGCACCAGCAGCGGCTGGAGCAGATGTTTCGCCAGCTCGACCGCAACGGTGACGGCCGTGTCGATCGCGATGAGGCGAGGGCCAACCCCTACCTGCAACGCCATTTCGACCGCCTCGATCGCGGCGGCAAGGGTTTTCTTGTGCCCGCCGACCTGCGCTGAGCCGGCGCACCGTCCATGGCCTGGATCACCTGTTGATCGCCGAGGAGGGAGTCTGACCTGACCATGCCCCAGCATCTCGCTCAGGACCATGGCAGTGACTGATTCCTGGCCGATTGCCGGGCCTCTGTGGCGAGGCTGGACGCTGGGGTGTGCCCGACCCCCTCCTAGGGGGTGAGCTGGTGGCGCTCGGCCACCACCCGCACCCGCTTGCTGGCACTCACAAGCCCATCGGGGTGCACCAGCAGCACAGCCCAGGTCTGCTCACCGGGATTGAGTGGCGCCCGCACGATCCGGAACAGGCCGCCACCGCCCAGGGCGCCGATGCGCAGCGATGGACTGTCGAACGCCGTCACCTGATCGCCCGTGAGATCGGTGATGCCGCCGGCGAGAATCGCACCGTCGAGGGGTTCATCCACGATCACGTCCACGTCGTAGCGCTCGCCGGTGAGCACGGCGTCGGGGATCAGCAGGGTCACCGGCAGATCGGCCTGGCCACTGCGCAGCAGCGCCTGCTCGCGCAGCACCGTCTGGGCGTTGATCCGGCGTCCGTCGCTCTCGAGGAGCAGCTGCTGTTCCGCCTCCAGGCGGAAGCGCAGGGGGCCGTCCTCCCGGCTGCCGCGCACCTGCACCAGCACCGTCGGACGGCCTCCCGCAAGCTCCGGCCCCAGGGCCAGCTGCCAGCGGGCGTCGGGGAACTGACTCAGCAGCCGCTGCCGGCGCGCCTGCACGGCGGCCGGATCGAGGCCCGGACCCTTCTGCAGCAGCAGCCCCAGGTCGCCCTGACCGTTGAAGGCCGCCTCCAGGGCCTGAAGCTGCTGGGGCGAGGGGGCCGCCGCCCGGCCGGGCAGGGCCACGGCCAGCAGCAGGGCGGCCGCACCGGCAAGGGCGGTGGCGGCCCGGCCAGCGGGCTGAGTCAGGGGGAAGCAGAGACTGGAGAGGAGGCGGAAACGCCGCATGGGCCTGCAGGAACCGCTTTTAAGTTAGGCGCGCTCGAGAGCGCCACCCATGCCCAGGCTCCTTGTCGCCGCCAGCGGCACCGGTGGCCACCTGTTCCCGGCCCTGGCGGTGGCCGAGGCCCTGCCCGCCGGCTGGGAGGTGTGCTGGCTGGGGGTGCCGGACCGGCTGGAGCGGGAGCTGGTGCCCAGCCGCTACCCCCTGCACACCGTGCGCGCCGGTGGACTGCAGGGACGCGGACTGCGCAAGCTGCTCAACCTCCTTCGGCTGCTGGGGGCGGTCGGCAGCGTGAAGCGGCTGATCCGGCGGGAACGCATCGACGTGGTGTTCAGCAGCGGCGGCTACATCGCCGCGCCGGCGATCCTGGCGGCCCGCTGGTGCGGCGTGCCGGTGGTGCTGCATGACAGCAACGCCATTCCCGGTCGCGTGACACGGCTGCTGGGGCGGCTGTGCACCCGTGTGGCGGTGGGACTGGGCGCTGCGGCCGAGCGGCTGCCCCGTTGCCGGCCGCTGGTGACGGGCACGCCGGTGCGCCGCGAGTTCCTGGAGCCCTCGCCCGCCCCGGACTGGCTGCCGGAGGGGCCGGGTCCGCTGCTGCTGGTGATGGGCGGCAGTCAGGGAGCGGTGGGGCTGAACCGCATGCTCCGTCCCTTGCTGGGGCGGCTCAGCCGCGCTGGCGTGCGGGTGGCGCACCTCACCGGCAGAAACGACCCCGAGGCGGGAGGCCCCCTGCCGCCCGGGGTCGTGGAGCGGCCCTTCAGCACGGAGCTGGCAGGACTGCTGCAACACACCGACCTGGCCATCAGCCGCTCGGGGGCGGGCGCCCTGAGCGAGCTGGCCGTGTGCGGCACACCGGCGATCCTGGTGCCCTATCCGGCCGCCGCCGACCGGCACCAGGACGCCAATGCCCAGGCAGCAGCGCAGCTGGGGGCAGCGGTGATCGTGGCCGAACATCCCCCCGACCAGCCAACGCTGGAGCGGGCCATCTGGCGTCTGCTGGGACCGCGCCTGCGCGGGGTGGCGGTGGCCGCCGATCCCCTCGTGACCATGGGCGCGGGCATGGGCAGACTGGCGGTGCCGGACGCCGACAGGCGCCTGGCGGCGCTGCTGGTGGAACTGGTGTAGGGCCTCAGCCCAGCTCCCGCTCGAGGGCCCGCAGCAGGCGGCGGTTGCCAGAGCGGTGTTGCAGGCCGAGGCGCAGCCAGTGCTCCCCCAGCCCAACGAACGAGCGGCAGCCGCGCAGGAGGATGCCATGGTGCTCCTCCAGGCCCTGCCGCAGTCCCTCGAGGGAGCCATCGCCGCGCACCAGCAGGAAGTTGGCCGCCGATGGCATGGGCGTGAGCTGCGGCCAGCGCTGGAGCCGCTCTGCCAGCCAGGGGCCCTCCCGCGCCGTCCAGCGCTGCACCCGCGCCGTCCAGCGCGGCAGCCAGCCCGGCCGCTCCAGCAGCCTCTCCCCCACCGCCAGCGCCAGCCCGTTGACGGGCCAGGGATCGCGCCAGGCCGCCCAGCGCTCCAGCCGCTTGGGGTCGCCGAGGGCGTAGCCGAGCCGCAGGCCCGCCAGCGACAGCAGCTTGGTGAGGCTGCGAACCACCACCAGGTTGGGATGGCGCGGCAGCAACGGAATCAGCGACTGGGTCTCGCCGCCGTTCACCAGGGGCAGAAAGGCCTCATCGCAGATCACCAGCGCCTGGCGCCGCAGCAGCGGCTCCAGGGAGGCGCGGCTCCAGAGCTGGCCAGTGGGGTTGTGGGGGTTGGTCAGCCAGAGCACCGGGGCGCTGGCCCGGCCGGCGGGAAAGGGCTGGGGGAAGGCGGCGTCCCAGCGGAGCGGCAGGTGCAGGGAGCGCACGGCACCGCCCCAGCAGGCGAGGGCCCGCTGGTAATCGGCGAAGCCGGGAGCGGGCAGGAGGCTCTCGCCCAGCGCGGCCGCGTCCCGGGCCGCCCAGGTGAACAGCTCGGCGGCACCGTTGCCCGGCAGCACCCAGTCGGCCGGCAGCCCGTGCTGGCGGCCCAGCAACGCCCGCAGCTGCTGCCAGCCCCGGTCGGGATACACCCGCGGGGCAGGCCCCAGCGCCGCCCGCAGCAGTGCCCTTCGCACCGCCAGGGGTGGTGCGAAGGGCACCAGCGAGGCGCTGGCATCGAGCAGGGAGCCGGGGGAGCGGCCAAGCCGCCGGGCGGCGGCGGCCAGGTTGCCGCCGTGGCGCTCGCTCACCATCCCTGTACCCATCGGCGAACGCTACGGTCACCGGCGCCATCCGGTGTCAGGTTGCGCCGTCACAATCGAGGGGTGCCGGCTGAGAGCCTTGGCTGCCTGGAACGATCTGGTGGCCGGCATCGGCCGGGTGCTGCTGGGCAAGGAGCATCCGGTGCGGCTGGCCCTGGCCTGCCTGCTGGCCGGAGGCCACCTGTTGCTGGAGGATCTGCCGGGCACCGGCAAGACCACCCTGGCGGAGGCCCTGGCCCGCAGCTACGCGCTGGCCTTCAAACGGGTGAGCTTCACCAGCGACCTGCTGCCGGCCGACCTCACCGGCATCAACGTGCTCGAGCCCGCCAGCGGCCAGTTCCGCTTCCAGCCGGGTCCCCTGTTCAGCCAGGTGTTGCTGGCCGACGAGATCAACCGTGCCAGCCCCCGCACCCAGAGCGCCCTGCTGGAGGCGATGGCCACGGGCCGGGTGAGCGTGGACGGCACCAGCCACGAGCTGCCCCGCCCGTTCATGGTGATCGCCACCCAGAACAGCCTCGATCAGGTGGGCACCTCCCCCCTGCCTGAGTCCCAGCTCGACCGCTTCATGATGCGCGTCAGCCTGGGCTTCCCCGAGCGGGAGGCCGAGCGGGCCCTGCTCAGCGGCCAGGCTCTCGACCTGGGAGCGATGGTGGCGGCGGGCCGGCCGGAGGATCTGCTCAGCCAGCGGCGCCGCTGCCGGCAGCAGCACTGCAGCCCGGCGCTGATCGACTACGTGCTCGATCTGGCGGCCGCCAGCCGCGCCCCCGACCGCCCCGGGGCGGCGCTCTCACCGCGAGCCTCCCAGGGGCTGCTGGCAGCGGCACGGGCCTGGTCGCTGCTGGAGGGACGCGACTTCGTCACCCCCGCCGACGTGCAGGCGGTGTTCGGCGCCGTGGCCGAGCACCGGCTCGATCCCGCCGGCCGCGGCCAGCTCAGCCGCGCCCTGCTGGAGAGGGTGGATGCGATCCGCTGACGCCGGCGTCCTGAGGGGCAGGGCCAGAGGCTGCACCATCCTGGACTGGCCGGGTCGCTTCGGGCGGGTG
>JBFLKL010000259.1:0-9244 GCA_040883175.1 Synechococcaceae cyanobacterium
CTTCCAGGCCTGCGTCGAGTCGTTGCCGGAGCCGCAGAGGCGGGCATCCCCGTGCCCTGTCTGTCCAGCACCCTCGACTACATCGACAGCTACCGCAGCGGCCGCCTGCCCCAGAACCTGGTGCAGGCCATGCGCGACTGCTTCGGCTCCCATACCTATGAGCGCCTCGATCGGCCCGGCTCGTTCCACACTGAGTGGTTGAGCTGAGCGACACGATGACGCCACTGCCTACTCCCTCCCCATCCGCCACCAACTACCGCCTGGAGCTGGTGGATTCGGCTGAAGCCCTGGCGCGGCGCTGCTCGGAGACGATCGCCTCGGCGATCGATCTGGCGCTGGCTGAACGGGACCGCTGCCAGATCGCCCTGGCCGGTGGCCGCACGCCGGCCGCCACCTACCGCCATCTGGGGCAGGAGCACCTTCCCTGGGAGCGGGTCGACGTGCTCCTCAGCGATGAGCGCTGGGTGAGCGCCGACGACGCGGCCAGCAATGCCCGACTGCTGCGCACCACCTTGATGGCCGCGGGTCCCGGGCATGCGGCACGACTGCACCCGGTGCCCACCCACCTGGACAGCCCCGTCGAGGGAGCCCAGGCCTATGGCGTCACCCTGGCCCAGCTGTGCGCTGGTACCCCTCCGGTGCTGGATCTGGTGCTCCTGGGTCTCGGCGAGGATGGGCATACCGCGTCGCTCTTCCCCGGCACCACCGCCACCACCGTGACCGATCGACCCGTCACCGTGAGCGAGGGCAAGGGAATGCCGCGCATCACCCTCACCGCCCCGGTGCTGTCCGCCGCCCGGAAAGTGGTGTTTCTGGTGAGTGGCAGTGATAAGCGGCTGGCCCTGAACCGGCTGCTGGATCCTGCCGAGCCGGCTGAGCGCACGCCGGCGCGCCTGGTGCAGCCGGCGACGGAGGTGCTGGTGTTCGCCGACAATGGGGCGGTTCCACGCTGACGTCCATGCTGGAGATCTCCGCCGGAGACGGTTTCAGCGGCTGGCATGCCCTCAACGACACGATCATGGGGGGGCGCAGCCAGGGGGAGTGTCGCGTCGGACCCGCTGGTCTGGTGTTCGAGGGGGAGGTGATCGCGGAGGGGGGCGGCTTCATCAGCTGCCGTTCTCCGGTGTACTCGCCACCCCTCGACCTCTCTGCCCATGAAGGGCTGGAGCTGGAGCTGAGCGGCGAGGGTCGCCGCTTCAAGCTGGCGGTGGGCTGCGCCGACGGGGTGGCCGGCCTCACCGAGCTGATCCCGGGCGGTCTGCGCTGGGTGTGCGAATTTCCCACCGAGCCCGATGGGGTCACCAGGCTGCGCCTCCCCTTCGCGCAGCTGAGCCCCTCCGTGCGCGCACGCCCCCTGGGCCTGCCGCTGCGCTTCCAGGCCGGCCGGGTGAACCGGCTGCAGGTGCTGCATTCGCGCTTCGGCGACGACAGCTCCGCCAACAGCGGATTCCGCCCCGGCCCCATCCACTTCAGCCTGCACGCCATCCGTGCCTACCCCTGAGCTGCCGCCGCCTGCACAGCTCTGCCAGCTGGTGGCTGCGGCCGCTGATCACTGCCGCCGGCCTCTGCGCCACGGGGTGCGCTGCCTGGAGGGCAGCGAGGCAGCCGAGGCCTTCCAGGAGTGTTGCCTGCAGCTGGAGGTCCGCGATGCGGCTGGGCAGCGACTGCCGGCGGAGGACCTGGAACTGGAGCTTTTCCGCAGTGGCGAGGAGCTGCATCTCACCCTCGCCTGGACCGTTGAGCCGTCACGCCCGCTGCTCTGGCAGGGCAGCCACCCGGTGTGGATGGAGGCCGCAAGCGGACAGCGCTGTGAGCGGCCCGGCGAAGGGTCGCCGCTGGAGAGCCTGGCCCGCCGGCTGCGGGCCCTGCTGGCCTGATCAGCGGCCGGCGCCGCATCCCGGGCTGAGCTCGATCTGATCGGTCACGGCCCCCAGGCTGCTGCTGCTCACCAGCCGGGCGTACTTGCCCAGCACACCGGTGCGGTAGCGGGGCTCGGGCTTCACCCAGGCGGCGCGGCGGCGGGCGATCTCCCCATCACTCACGTTGAGCTGGATCAGCAGCCGGTTCGCGTCCACGGTGATGCTGTCGCCCTCCTGCACCAGGCCGATGGTGCCGCCCACGGCGGCCTCGGGGGCGACGTGGCCGATCACCAGGCCGAAGGAGCCACCGGAGAAGCGACCATCGGTGATCAGGGCCACCGAATCCAGCAGTCCCTGGCCCACGATCGCGGCGGTGGGGCTGAGCATCTCGCGCATGCCGGGCCCTCCCACCGGGCCCTCGTTGCGCACCACCACCACATCGCCTGGGTTGATCCGCTTGTCGAGGATCGCAGCCAGACAGGTTTCCTCACTCTCGAACACCCGGGCCGGCCCTGTGATCACTGGGTTCTTGACCCCGCTGATCTTGGCCACTGCCCCTTCTTCGGCCAGGTTGCCCTTGAGGATCGCCAGGTGGCCCCTGGCATAGAGGGGATCACTCAGGGGGCGGATCACGTCCTGCCCGGCCGGTGGCTGGCCGGGCACAGCGGCGAGCACGTCGTGCAGGGTCCTGCCTTCGATCGTCCGGCAGTCACCGTGCAGCAGGCCGGCGTCGAGGAGCAGCTTCATCACCTGGGGGATCCCTCCGGCCCGGTGCAGGTCAACGGTCACATAACGGCCACTGGGCTTGAGATCGCAGATGACCGGCACGCGCTGGCGGATCGTTTCGAAGTCGTCGATGCTCAGCGCCACTCCGGCGGTGCGGGCAACGGCCAGCAGGTGCAGCACCGAGTTGGTGGAGCCGCCCACCGCCATGATCACGCTGATGGCGTTTTCGAAGGCCTTGCGGGTCAGGAGATCGCGCGGCCGGATGTCGGCCTGGATCGCCTCCACCAGCACCTCGGCGCTGCGCGCGGCACTGTCGGCCTTCTCGGGGTCTTCGGCCGCCATCGTGGAGCTGTAGGGCAGGCTCAGGCCCATCACCTCGAAGGCGGCGCTCATCGTGTTGGCGGTGAACATGCCGCCGCAGCTTCCTGCACCGGGGCAGGCGTTCTTCTCGATGGCGATGAGTTCCTCCTGGTCGATCTGACCACCGCTGAACTGCCCCACTGCCTCGAAGGCACTGACCACGGTGAGATCGCAGGGGCCCAGTCTCCCGGGCTTGATCGTGCCGCCGTACACGAAGATCGACGGAATGTTCATGCGCGCCATGGCCAGCATGGCGCCGGGCATGTTCTTGTCGCAGCCGCCCACCGCCAGCAGAGCGTCCATGCTCTGGGCGTTGCAGGCGGTTTCGATCGAATCGGCGATCACCTCCCGGCTCACCAGGGAATACTTCATGCCCTCGGTGCCCATGGAGATGCCATCGCTCACCGTGATGGTGCCGAACATCTGGGGCATGGCCCCGGCGAGATGGGCGGCCTGTTCCGCCCGGCGGGCCAGGTCGTTGAGGCCAAGGTTGCAGGGGGTGATGGTGCTGTAACCGTTGGCGATGCCGATGATCGGCTTGCTGAAGTCGTCGTCACCGAAGCCCACCGCCCGGAGCATGGCCCGGTTGGGGGAGCGCTGAATCCCCTGGGTGATGGCGGCGGAGCGGAGCATGGGGCGCGGGCGGCGAGGCAGCTCAGCAACCTACCCAGCGACGCTCCTAGCCCTGGGGCTGCAACTGCTCCAGCTGTCGGCGCACGGCTTCGATGGCCTGGTTGAGTTCGTGCACCTTGTCATGGAGGTCCCGGTCCTCGGCGCTGCCGTCCCGCGGGGCCTGGGCCGGAACGTGCGCGCGCTGGGGATCATCGAGGGGATCGGCGCCACCCTGCAGGCGCGAGAGCTGCAACGTGCGCTGCTGGCGGGCGGCAAGGCGGCGACGTTCAGCCAGGGAGAGCAGCCACCAGGCGAGGCCGGCGGCGCCGACCAGGGCACCGGCCACGGCGCTGGCCAGAATGGCGGAACCCTGGCCGCTCAGGGAGTCGCCACCGGAAACCGGCCTGGGGTGATCCGAACCGGTCTGATCCAGAGGGCGGGAATCAGCCATGGGACTCCTGACGGAAGGGGGCGGGTGGAGGCGCTGGGAACGGTGCGCTGGGAACGGTGCGCTGGGAAAGGAGCGCTGGGAAAGGAGCAGTGGTGGAAACCGAGCGCTGGAGGGGTGCGGTGGATGGTTTCAGGCCCTCCGGCTCAGCCTAGGCAGTCGGAACTGCCACTTCCAGCATCGGAGCCCCGAACAGCCGCTCGGAGACGCTGCCGATGCCAGGGCTGATGCGGCCTTCGGCACTGAGATCAGGATCGATGCAGGCGGTGTACAGGGTGAGGTCAGCGAAGGTCTCGCCCAGCCGTCTGAGGCCTTCGCTGGCTGCCAGGGCCGTGATCACCCGCAACCGGGGACCGTTCACCCCGCGAGCCCGCAGAGCCGTGAGCAGGGCGTCCAGCTCACCGGCGGCGGCCACCTCGGCGGCGAACACCAGGACGCCACAGCGCTGGTCGATGCTGGCCAGCGGCAGAAGCTCGCCGCGGTGCAGATGCTGCACCCTGGCGGCGGGCAGCACCGCCTTGGCCCCATCCCAGAGCCCCAGGCCTTCGGGACAGAGGGGAATGGCCAGGATCGGCACGGAGACATCCACCACCTGACCCTCGCAGCAGCCCCGGTCGGTCTCGACGCTGATGGAGCGATGGGGCAGCCAGTCCCGCAGGGCTTCGTAGGTGAGCCACCGCCCCAGCTCGGCTGTGGCGGTGGCATAGAGCGGGGCGGGCGTGCGGCGATCGCGCAGCACGGAGAGCCAGTGCCCGATCAGGGGGTGGGGAGGCACCACCACCCGCAGGGTCATCGCCATGGTTGCCATAACTTGAGCCAACACCGTAGGTGCGTACCCATGTCCAGCCGTTCGCCCTTGCTTCGCGGAGTGCCGCTGCTGGAACCTCAGACGCTCGTGACCGTGGTGCTGGTCCTGATGCTTTGGACAGCCAGCCTGCTGACGGCCTCCGCGCCGGCTGGGGCGATCACGGCGCCTGAGCTGCGCGGCCAGCGGGCTCTGCAGGATCTCCAGCCCGACATGCATGGCCGCCAGCTGCGGCAGGCCGAATTTCTCAAGGCCTCACTGGAGGGCTATGACTTCAGCGAGGCCGACCTGAGGGGTGCCGTGTTCAACAACAGCAGCCTGCAGGGGGCCGATCTGAGCGGTGCCAATCTCGAGGATGTGGTGGCCTACGCCACCCGCTTTGACGACAGCGACCTGCGCGGCGCGGTGCTGCACAACGCGATGCTGATGCAGAGCCGCTTCAGCGGAGCCCGCATCGATGGAGCCGATTTCTCCGATGCGGTGCTCGACCTCCCCGAGCAGAAGCAGCTCTGCAAGAGGGCCAGCGGCACCAACCCGCTCACCGGCGTCAGCACCCGCGACAGCCTGGAGTGCCGATGACCGGTTCTGCGTCGATGCCGGGGGCGACCGTCACCTCCGCCGAATCACCTGCAGCCGGTCGAGTGCCGGTGACCGTGGTGACCGGCTTTCTGGGCGCGGGCAAGACCACCCTGCTGCGTCAGTTGCTGCTGGGCAGCGGTCTGCGGCTGGCCGTGCTCGTGAACGAGTTCGGCGAGGTGGGGATCGATGGCGACCTGCTGCGCAGCTGCGGCTTCTGCCCGGAGGAGGAGCTTGACGGCCGCCTGGTGGAGCTCACCAACGGCTGCCTCTGCTGCACGGTGCAGGACGACTTCCTGCCCACCATGACCACCCTGCTGGAGCGGGCCGACCAGCTCGACGGCATCGTTGTGGAGACCAGCGGCCTGGCTCTGCCCGAGCCCCTGGTGGCGGCGTTCCAGTGGCCCGCGATCCGCGCGCGCACACGGGTGAATGGGGTGGTCACACTGGTGGACGGCGAGGCGCTGGCGGCGGGTGCTGTGGTGGCTGATCCCTCGGTGCTGGAGGCGCAGCGCCGGGCCGATCCCAGCCTTGACCACGCCACCGCCATCGACGAACTGTTCGCCCAGCAACTCGCCTGTGCCGATCTGGTGCTGATCAGCCGTGCCGACTGCGTACAGCCGGCACGGCTGGAGCAGGTGCGTGAACGGCTGCGAGCGCTGATCCGGCCCGGTACGCCGGTGTTGCCGGTCGCGCGGGGGGCCGTGCCGCCGGAGCTGGTGCTGGGACTGAACCATCACCCCCCCGGTCACCACCACCACCACGAGCACGAGCACGAGCACGAGCACGAGCACGAGCACGAGCATCATCACCATGTGGCGATGGATGCGCAGTCCCTGCGGCTGCCGGGAATCTTTGAGCGCAGCGCCGTGGAGCAGGCCCTGCGGCAGTTGATCCGGAGCCATGGCGTGGTGCGGCTGAAGGGTCGGCTGCGACTGCCCGGCAAGGCCCGGGTGCTGGAACTGCAGGCCGTGGGGCCGCGACTGGAGAGCTGGTTCAGCGAACCCGCTGGCCACGAGTCGGATCCCACCCCCGGCCTGGACCTGGTGCTGCTGGGCTTCCAGCTGCCCGCCGAGGGCCTGCAGGGGCCCCTCGCGGATCTGCTCGGCTGATCCCCAATCGGGCTCTCCTCCCTCAGTCGAGGGGAATGTCGCCCTTGGCGCAGATGCCGTCCCAGCACAGGGCGGTGTCAGAGGTCCAGCGGGCCTCGACAGGGATCCAGTCGCGACGGCCCCGTTGCATGCGCACCCGACCACGGCCGTCATGCTCGAACCACACCCGTTCCCGCCCCACCACCAGGCTCCAGCGCTCTCCGACGCTCTCGATGCGCATCTGGCAGTGCCGCCAGGGCCCCCCGTCGAGACGGCACTGCAGCGCCACCGGTGCCACCAGCGGTTCTGTCCGGCTCGCTGGTGCGAGGATCCCACAGACCAGGGAAGCGGCCACCAGGGCCACCAGCCACCCCATCCCCGTTTGCCGGGGCGAGGGCCGGCAGGCTGAGGGGCTGCAGGCTGCTGGCACCGACTCCGCCGCGACTGCTTTCAACCTGCGCCGCAGGTGGGGCAGACAGCCGATGGACTGCCAAGATTTAACAAAGCCCGGCTCTTCCGTGCCCACCTATCTCGCCCGCGTTCAGGTTTCGCTCAGACCATCGGTGCTTGATCCCGCTGGTGAGGCCACGCGGGCAGCGGCAGCCCGGCTCGGGGTGGATGGGGTGCGCAAGCTGCGGATCGGCAAGGCCATCGAGCTGGAGCTGGAGGCTCCCGATCGCGCCACTGCCCAGAGCCGGCTGGAGCTGCTCAGCGACCGGCTGCTGGCCAATCCCGTGATCGAGAACTGGAGCCTGGAGATCCGCGACCCGGCCGGGGGGGACCAGGCATGAGCGTCGGGGTGGTGGTGTTCCCTGGGTCCAACTGCGACCGGGACGTGCGCTGGGCTCTGGAGGGTTGCCTGGGGTTGTCCACGACGTTTGTCTGGCACGAGGAACGCAGCCTCGATGGCCTCGATGCCGTGGTGCTTCCCGGCGGCTTCAGCTACGGCGACTACCTGCGCTGCGGCGCCATCGCCCGCTTCGCACCGGTGCTGGAGGCGGTGATGCGCTTTGCCCAGGCCGGCGGCCCGGTGCTGGGCATCTGCAACGGCTTTCAGGTGCTCACCGAGATCGGACTGTTGCCTGGAGCCCTGACCCGCAACGCCGGCCTCCATTTCATCTGCGAACCGGCCGAGCTGCGGGTCAGCCCCGGCCGCTGCCGCTGGCTTCAGGGCTACGGCGAAGGTGACGCCATCAGCCTGCCCATCGCCCACGGGGAAGGGCGCTACCAGTGCGATCCCGAAGTGCTGCGCCGTCTGGAGGACAACGGTCAGGTGGTGCTGCGCTACGCCGCCAATCCCAATGGCTCGGTCGGTGATGTGGCCGGCCTCACCAACGCCACCGGCAACGTCCTCGGGCTGATGCCCCACCCCGAGCGTGCCTGCGATGCCGTCATCGGTGGCCTTGATGGGGTGCCGCTGCTCGCCAGCCTGCGGCAGAGCCCATGAAAAAGGCCCCTGGAGGGGCCTGATGGGCAACCGATGACCGCTGCCCTGCCCGCCAGGGGGGGCAGATCAGTTGACGGCGGCGAAGAAGTCCTTGGACTTAACCGGATCGGGATTCATGGTCTTGTCGCCGGGCTGCCAGTTGGCGGGGCACACCTCATCGGGGTGGCTCTGCACGTACTGGAAGGCCTGCAGAACCCGCAGGGTCTCATCGACGCTCCGGCCCACGGGCAGGTTGTTGATCGTGCTGTGCATGATCACGCCCTCGGGATCGATGATGAACAGACCGCGAAGGGCCACGCCGGCCTCTTCGTCGAGCACTTCGTAGGCCCGGGCGATCTCCTTCTTGAGGTCGGCCACAAGGGGGTACCTGCACTCTCCCAGTCCGCCGTTCTTGCGATCCGTCTGCACCCAGGCCAGGTGGGAGAACTCGCTGTCCACGGACACTCCCAGCACCTCGGTGTTCTTGCCGGTGAAGTCGGCGTAGCGGTCTGAGAAGGCGGTGATCTCCGTCGGGCAGACGAAGGTGAAGTCGAGCGGGTAGAAGAAGAGCACCACGTACTTGCCGCGGTACTGATTCAGGGAGACCGTCTTGAATTCCTGGTCCACCACAGCAGTGGCGGTGAAGTCTGGGGCCTGCAGACCGACGAGGCGGGACATGCTCGGGTTGATGGGTGAAGGTGGCTGACAGGGCTGGAGAGCCGGTGCCTGATCGTGGTCCAGGTGATCTGGGCAACCCCGGCAACCGCTGCCTGGCTTGACAGGTGACAGCATGGCTTCGTGGCACCGGTCTCAGGTGCGGACCCGCTGATCAGGCTCGTGGCCAGGCAACGTGGGCGCAAGCGCGGAGGATCCGCGGTGACCAGAACGTGAACTCGGACCGACTTCCAGTTGTCTTTGACAATTTATCACAACCTTCCCCCCCGCCGGGCCATAGGCTGATCTCGCCAAAGCCTTCCTCCATGGCCTGGGATCCCGCAGTCCTGCGCAAGCACAACAGCACCAGTCACTACCGCCTGCTCAGCCAGTTGCGTGGTGAGCTGCGTGACAATCCCCTGGTGAGGCCCAAGGAGGGCGAGCGCATCGGCGAGGTGAACCGCAGCAGATCCCTGGTCCGCGCGGTGGAGAACAAGATCGCCAGCATGGCCCGCAGCCGGCGTTCCGGCGGCCCCGAGCCGAACCGCTGAGGGCTTTCCCATTCACCATGGCCACCCAGGCCCGGAAGCCGCTGTGCTTGTTTGCTGGCAGAAGCCACCACCACCGCCAGGCGGAAACTTCGATAGCGCTGTCGTTTCCCGCCCCCTTCCGGCATGGTTCTGGTTC
>JBFLKL010000260.1:0-5137 GCA_040883175.1 Synechococcaceae cyanobacterium
CGGTTCACGTTCCGGTTGAAGTTCCGGTCTCTGCTGATGTTCCGGTCTCTGTTGAAGTCGACATCGCCCCTGCCGGGTCGTCCGCCGGGTCGTTCGGGCCGCGTGGCGGTGGGGCGATCAGGCCTGCCGGGGCGCGTGGAGGGACGGGAGAGCGAGGGGCCCGGACTCCGGGACGGAGCCTGCTCCCTCCAGCCGCCCGTGGGTCGGCTGGAGCCCCGGTTGAGATTGCTCCTGCCTGCCTGCTGGAAGCCACTGCGATCGCGGGAGCCCCTAGCGCCCGCGCTGCGCCCGCCGGACCGGCCACTGCGCCCGCCGCCGCCATCACCACCGCGCCTCTGCGCCAGCAGCTGGCTCCCGCCACCTGCCTCGCGGATCGGCGTGAAGGCCAGTGCCGATCCCGCGGGTATGGCGAGTATGCCGGCCAGCGCGAGTGCGAATCCCGAACGCCTGCTCATCGCCTTACCACCTCGCAGCCGCTGTCGAAGCAGGTGGCGTCGATGCGCCCGTCGGCACCGAAGTGCACCATGACCAGATCCCGGCCCTCCAGCTGATCATCCCTGGACTCCTCGCGCACGCTGTTGAGGTAGTTGGCGTTGACGACACACAGATCCGTGCCGTTGAAACAGATCGTGTTGGTGGAGAAGCGTGCGGTGGCCGAGGTCAGAGACAGCCAGCTGTCACTGCTCGCCTCGAAACGCTCCATGCGTACTGGCGCGTCGGAGATGCGGATCGTTTCCGTGCTGCCGCCAATGGTGTGCCGGTAGGTGGTGAAGTCGCCCTCCTCAATAGCGTCCACCACGCAGGGCTGCGGCTCTCCGCCACGCAGGGAGCAGGTGGTCTCCAGTTCATAGAGGTTTTCGCTCTGCGCCAGGGCGGGCGCTGAGCCGGCGACGGCGCCCAGGCCAAGGGCTGTGCCCAGACCCAGGGCGAGGCAGATGCCAGGCGTGAGCAGGGAAAGAGGACGTGGCATCAGGGGCATCTGAGGACAGTCCCCGTGCAGTCCAACGGAGCGCACGGATGAGGGACGGAGGGATGACAGGGGAATCATGATCCCCGCCGGCTCAGTTGTCGGGCTCCCGTTGGGGATGGTCACAGACGCCTGAGGTGGACTGACGCTACGGCGACGTGTCGCCTCTGATACGCGCAATTGAGAATCGCTTGCAAAAGGGGCTCTCAAGTTCCTAGGTTCTGTCCATCTCCCATTCAGACTTCGCCCATGGCCCAGCCCCTCGGTTCCGGCGCTTCCCTCGACATCTCCTCCCCCACCGGCCAGCGCGCAGGTCAGGCCGGCGGGGTGTTCGTCGCCACCAAGAAAAAGGGCTGCAAGGAGAAAAAGTGCTCCAACTGGAAGGGCGGCAAGTGCCGCTGCGGCCGCGACTGAGCCTCCACCGGCTGGTTTTCCCCTGGGGCCCTGACACCACACCAGGGACCCCCAGCCTCAGGAGGCCTGATCCCGCTCCCGGCGTTCCAGGCTGGGGACCAGGGCCATCGCGGCCACCAGCCCCAGCACCATGATCAGGAGGGCCGGGGCCATGGCCGCCTCCACCCGCTCATCGCTGGCGTACTGATACACCCGCACCGCCAGGGTGTCGAAGTTGAACGGACGCAGCGCCAGGGTGAGGGGCAGTTCCTTCACCACGTCCACGAACACCAGCAGGCCCCCCACCAGCAGGGGACCGCGCATCAGCGGCAGGTGAATGCGGCCGAGCACGGCTGGCCAGCTGTGTCCGAGGCTGCGGGCGGATTCGTCGATGCTGGGGGGCACGCGCTCCATCGCCGCATCCAGGCCCTGTTTGGTCACGGCCATGAAGCGATCGCCGTAGCCCCAGAGCAACAGCAGCAGGGGGCTCAGCAGCAGCGGGCCGCCGATGATCAGCAGACCCACGCCCAGAACGCTGCCGGGCACCGCGTAGCCAAGCCCCGAGAGAAAGCTGAGGTGATGGATCAGCGGGTGACGGCTCCAGCGACGCAGGATCGCCAGCAGCAGGGCCCCTGCGCAGGTCACCAGGGTGGCCACCAGCGCCAGCAGCAACGAGCGGCTGGCCAGCTCCACCAGCTCGCTGACCGATTCCCCCCGCAGTGCCGGCCAGCCCACACTGATCCAGAGCGCGGGAATGGCCACCGCCAGCAGGGGGGGCACCAGGCTCACCACCTGGGCGAGGGTGGCACGCCACCCCTGCAGCACCCACACCTCCCGGCCGTGCTGCTCACTCTCGAGGTTCCAGCGCTTGCTGCGTTGCCGCAGCGAGCGCTCCATGGCGATCAGCACCGCCACGATCGCCAGGGCCACGAGAGAGAGCAGGGCAGCCCCCTGGGGATCGCCATCGATCTGCCAGCGGTCCAGGATTCCGGCCGAAAGGCTCGGTACCCCCAGCAGACGAACGGCGCCGAGCTCATTCACCACCTCCATGGCACTGAGGGCAACGCCGGCGCCGATCGCCGGCAGGGCCAGCGGCAGGGCGACGCGGAAGAAACTTGCCCAGGGCCCAAGGCCGAGGTTGCGGCTGGCCTCCTGCAGGCGTCGACCCGAGGCTGAGAAGCTCTCGGTGGAGAGCAGAAAGACATACGTGTAGTTGGCCAGGGTGAGCAGCAGAACCGCCCAGCCCAGGCCATGGATCCGCAGGCCTCGATGGCTGCCCCAGTCGATCAGGCTGGCTGCCAGCAGATAGGCCGGGAAGGCCATCGGCACCAGCTGCGCCACGCGCAGCGCCCGTCGTCCCGGAAACCGGCAGGCTGCGGTGAGCCAGCCGATCGCCGTGCCCACCACCGCCCCGAGCAGACCCTCCCCGAGCACCAGCAGCAGAGTGCCGCGGATCTGCTCAGCCCCATCGAATCCCAGCCCCAGCTCGCTCGACCGCCCCGCCAGGAGGGCGTCCCAGAACAGGGCGAACAGCGGCAGCAGAGCCAGCAGGCTGATGCCCCCCGTGATCACCCACAGCCCGATCCGGCCCTCAGCGAAGGGGCCTGCATCCAAGCGCGGTCTGGCGGACCGGTTCAGACCAGTCGACAAGTCGATCACGGGGTCAGTCAGCAGAATCGATCAGGGGAAACGGGGACCCGGTTACTTCCAGCCAGCCTGTTGCATCAGCTGCACGGCCTCGCGGTTGCGCTGACCGAGCTGCTGGATCGTCACCGGCGAGGCTGTGAAGGTGCCCATCCTGGTGAGGGTGGGGTTGTTGCCCCAGCCCCGCACTGGATACTCGTTGTTTCCGCCGGCGTATCCTTCGGCCGCCGTGGGAGACGAGAGAAATTCCAGCAGCCTGCGGCCCCCTTCCGGATTGCCGGCACTGCGGGTCACACCACCGCCGGTGACATTCACGTGGGTGGGATTGACCCAGACCACCCGGACTTTGCGGGCGGTCTCTACGTCAGCGGGATTGTCCCCTCGGAGCAGGCGCGCCAGGTAATAGGTGTTGGCCACGGTGACGCCGCACTCACCCTGGCCCACGGCCCGCACCATGGTGGTGTCGGACGTGAAGAAGGGCTGTTTCACGTTGGCCACCATGCCTTTCAGCCAACGCTCGGTGGTGGCTTTGCCGGCCCGCTGCAGCACATCGGCGGTGAGGGACTGGCTGTAGACGCTGGCCCGGTTGCGCATGCACAGCTTGCCCTTCAGTTCCTTGCGGGTGAGGTCGCCGTAGGTGCGGATCAGGTTGGGATTCACCTGGGCCGGGTTGACCATCACCGGCCGGACCCGGCGGGTGAGGGCGAACCAGTGGCCGCCGGGGTCGCGCAGATTGGCGGGGATGTCCCGGTTGAGAACGGGAGAGTTGATCGGGCGGAACAGATTCAGCTGCTGCGCTCTGACGAGGCGAGCGGCATCCACCGTCACCAGCACGTCGGCGGGGCTGTTGGCACCCTCGCGGCGCAGGCGTTCGATCATCTCATCGTCCTTGCCTTCGATCAGATTCACCTTGATCCCCGTCTGGCGGGTGAACTGCGCGTACAGCTCCTTGTCGGTGTTGTAGTGGCGACCGGAGTAGACATTCACCACCTGATTGCGGCTCTGGGCCTGCGCAGGGGTGACCACACCACTGAGCAGGCTGGCGAGTCCCAGTCCGGCGAGAATCAGGACCCTTGGCTTGGGGGATGGGAGCTTGGATTGCATGGAATGTTTCGCGGGAAATTGGTGAGTTTGTTGACTGCTGGCCTGCCGGCGAGGCAGGCCGCTATCAGGTGGACTCGATCAGAATCGGAAGGTGGTCTGAATCACGCCCCCCCAGGCATCGTTGCTGTTGTTAGTGGCTATGTCACTGCCATAGAAGATGGCCGGGGTGATGGTGATGTTGTCGCTGACCCGGAAGCGGTAGAACAGCTCATAGAGCATGGATTCGTCCGAGCTGTCAGTGAACGGAGGTTGGCCTACGGCGAAACCCGCGGCATTCCCGGCCCAGAACACGTCATTCCACTGCAGGCCAGCCATCCAGGACTGGGCATCATCCAGGCCGCCGCTGGCCCAGTTGTAGCCGTAGCCAAGGCTGATCGAGGGGATCCAGCTGCTCTCCACCGGGGTCCAGTAGCCGGCAATGGAGAGGCTGTTGCTGTCCCCCCCATCCGGCACCCGGCTGCTGAAGTTGGCATCCCGCAGGCTGGAGTTCGCGGAGCCGTAGCGGTAGGCCAGGGCCACACCCCAGTTGGTGCCGCGATAGCCCAGCTGGCTGGTGGCATTGATGCCGCTCTCCGAGCTGAAGGCGCCGATGCTGGAATCGTCGAAGCCGTTATTGGCGACGTAATTGGTGTCAAAGGTGAAGTAGGGATCGCCCTTCTCCACCTGCTGCCTCCAGCTCAGGCCGAAGCCGGCGCCGGTGGCCTTGTTGTAGGTGCCGGAAGCACCAGCCAGACCGAAGAAGTCGAGGATGCTGGATTTGTAGGCCGAAGGGATGAAGCTGATCATCTCGGTGTTGCGCACCAGGGCGCCCACCGTGAGGTTCACACTCTCGCCCACAGGGAAGCGGTAAAAGAGACGGTCGATATTGACGCTGTTGTTGGTCCCGGTGGCCTTGTCGAGGGTGAAGATCCCTTCGCGGAAGGGTTGCCTGGAGAAATTGCCGCTGCGCAGGCGGGTGCGCAGCAGATCCTTGCCGGTGAAGCTGGTGTCGAAGCTGAGGCGCAGGTCGTAGTTGAAGGTGGTCTCGTC
>JBFLKL010000034.1:0-18640 GCA_040883175.1 Synechococcaceae cyanobacterium
ATGAAGGCCAGCAGATTCGGATAGCGTCCCCGGGCCGAGAGCAGCACCCGCTCTGACGACAGTCCCGCCTGCTCCAGGGGCGGCTTCGCAGCCGGCTTCTCAGCCGCCTCGGGAGCCGCCTGCGGAGCCGCCTCGGGAGCCGCGCTGGCCCCACCACCGGAGGGTGCCGCCTCTGCGGCGGGCTCAGGGGCTGGCACCGGTTCGAACAGATCGAGCTGCACCTGGGAGCGCCGGGCTTCGCGATCGAGCTGGGCGAGGAAGGTGTTGAACTCGCCGCTGCCCTGGATCAGCGCCAGGATCCGCTGGCGCCGCCGCTCGGCCTGCTCCTGGTCCTGGGAGGTCTTCGCCAGCTGGGAGCGCAGCAGGGGGAGGCGTTGCTCCAGATCCTGCACCTGATCGATCCGCGCACGGTTCGCCCTGAGACTGAGCCACTGGGGCACGACGGCCACCCCGAACACCAGCGCGGCCAGCACACCCCCAAGGGCGATGGGAACCCCGAGCAGCAGGCGCTGCCTGAGCACCCGCTGCTCCCGGTTGGCCCCCTGCTGAAGATTGGTCATTGCAGCAAGCCCTCCTGCTGCAGAAGGGCCAGTCGCCGCGCCAGCCCATCCGATCCCAGTTCCTCGAGGATCACCTTCTCGGCGGCCGGGGCGATGGCGGGGCGGAAGTCCGCCTGCAGCTCGAAGTCCACCGTGTCCGTGGCCGCCGTCTGGGCACCCGAGCCGGAGGTCGGCAGCTGGCGTGACCCCTTCACGAGGCGCACCTGGTTGGGGTCGATGAGCGGTGAACGCCTGAGATCGAGCTGCAGGGCGTTGATGCGCTCGAAGGCCTGGGGATCGCGGGCCACCCCCTTGATGAGGAAGCCCTGGCCCTGCTCGGTGGCCTCGGTGAGCTGGATGCCCTGGGGCACCCGCCGCTGCAGATCGCGCATCAGCGCCGACCCGGACCGGGAACTCAGCAGCCCCCGCACCAGTTCCTGGTTGGCGCTGTTGAGGCGGGTGAGCGTGGCCCGCTCGCTCTGGAGCTGGGCTTCGAACTGCTCCACCTCGGCTTCCAGGGTGGAGAGACGATCCAGCTGGGACTTGAGCATGGCTGACCTCAGCAGGAGCAGCCCGGCGATCCCCAGGGACAGCGCGAGCAGGCCGGCGCCGATCAGCACGCCGCTGGCCAGCGTCTGGCGGGAGAGGGCCGAGGCTTCGGCCGGTTCGGGCAGCCCCAGTTCCTGGCGCTTCTCCCGGAGCAGATCAAAGGGTGTCGTGCCTTGCGTGCCGTTCACGTCGCCAGCTCCAGCTGCCCCAGCCCCTGCAGGTGCAGCGAACCGTAGTCGCCCCGGTCGGCGATTTCCAGCGGCAGGCCGAGGTGCTCGGCGATGGTGTCGCTGCCCTCCAGGGGTTCCGCCAGGATCAGGCGCACCCCCGCAGCGCCGAGTCGGCTGCGGCAGAAGCCGAGGGCCTGACGCAGCACCGGCACCAGCTGATCGAGCGCCAGCGGCAGGGTGCGCTCGTATTCCGGGATGCCGTCGCGCCACACCACCAGCTGGCAGTCACTGATGGTGGGCTGCAGCAGCGCCACCAGCTCGCCGGGGGCAGCCTGCTCCAGCTCCGGCCGCAGAGCCGCCATCAGGGCAGCCTGGGAGGGGAACAGGTGGCGCAGGCTGCCGCCGGCGATGGCGAACACGTCGATCCATGCCTCCCCCGCCTGGCGCGAGGCGCCGGCCACCAGCGAGCAGGACCGGGTGCCCGGCAGGGGCTGCACGTCGAAGCAGGCCTCGTTGAGGCCGAACGGCCAGTCCAGCTCGGCGCCGCGGGTGCGCAGAGCCGTCACGGGGTCGCTCGGTGCCTGGCCGCCGGGCCACTCGATCACCCGCCACTGGCCGAGCACCCGCGGCAACGCCACCACCAGGCCGGCGTAGGGACGGCTGTGCTCCAGCAGCAGATCGCCGATGAAATCCCCCAGGGCATCGCGCACGATCGGGATCCCATCCCGCAGGGTGCGCGCCGGCACCGGCGCGGTCCACAGCGGTTCCACGGGCCCGCCGCCCTTGAGGGACTGGCCGATCAACAGCTGGGGATGGCTGAGATCGAGGAGCACCACCTGGGGGAAGAGGTCGGCCCGCAGGGGCAGCCACGTCTCCTGAAGTCCCGCCAGCACCAAGGGTCTGCCGACCAACTACGTACTAAACGCTACCCGAGGTTCACCGCCAGGCCAGACCGGAGCCCACCGCTTCGCCGATGTGGCCGAAGCCATGGCGGTCGAGCTGGGTGCTCAGCCCCTGCAGGATCCGGGGCACCAGGGCGGGGCCGCGGTAGATCCAGCCCGTGTAGAGCTGCACCAGGGAGGCCCCGGCGGTGATCCGCTCCCAGGCCGCTTCGGGGGAATCGATCCCACCCACGCCGATCAGGGGCAGGGCTGGACCGGCGGTGGCCCGCAGCCGCCGCAGCACCTCCAGGGCCCGCTGCCGCAGGGGGGCACCGCTCAGGCCACCGGCCTCCTCCGCCAGCGTGCGGCCGGTCTGGGGCAGGCGCCGCCCCTCCAGCCCCAGGCGATCGAGGCTGGTGTTCACCGCGATCACACCGGCCAGGCCCTCCTGGTAGGCCAGGCGGGCGATGGCGTCGATGGCGTCGTCCTCCAGATCGGGGGCGATCTTCACCAGCAGCGGCGGACAGCCGGGGAGCCGCCGCAGCCGCTCCACCAGCCGGCGCAGCAGCACCTCGTCCTGGAGGTCGCGCAGGCCGGGGGTGTTGGGAGAGCTCACGTTGATCACGGCGTAGTCGGCCAGGGGGGCCAGCAGCTCCAGCGACGCCGCGTAGTCGTCGGGGGCCTGCTCCAGCGGGGTGAGCCTCGACTTGCCCAGGTTGATCCCCAGCACCGCCGGGCGCTGGCCGGGAACCTCCAGGCGCTGGCGCTCCAGCAGCCGGCGGCAGGCCTGGGCACCGCGGTTGTTGAAGCCCATGCGATTCAGGGCCGCCCGCTCGGCCGCCAGGCGGAACAGGCGCGGGCGCGGGTTGCCCGCCTGCGCCTGCCAGGTGATCGTGCCCAGCTCGGCGAAGCCGAAGCCGAACAGGTGCCAGATGGCGGCGGCGACGCCGTTCTTGTCGAACCCGGCCGCCAGACCCACCGGGTTGGCGAAGCGGCAGCCGAACAGCGTCTGCTCCAGCCGCGGATCCTGGTGGCGCAGCTCGGCGCCGAGCCCGGCCAGCACCCCGCTCACCAGCGGCCACCGGCGCCGCAGGGAGGCCTGACCCAGGGCCGCCAGGGTCAGCTGGCTGAGCTGCTCGGCGTCGGCCCCCTCGTCGCGGCTGAGCAGGGGTCCCACCAGCCGCTCGTACAGCGGCCCGGTGGCGCCACCGGCCACGCTCCCATCGGTTGTGTCCGCCGGCTTCGCCTCCTTCACGCCTGTCCCCGCTGCCGCTGGGGCAATCCTGACGTCCCGCGCCGCAGGCGCCAGCGGCCGTCGGCCAGGGGTTCCACCTGCCAGTCGCGCCATGTCCAGGGATTGGTGCGCCGCTCCAGACGGCTGAGCGGCTGCTGCACCAGCTGGGCCAGCTCCACCAGGCTGAGGCCATGGCCGCCGCGGGCCAGGCGATCGGCCAGCTCCAGGCGGCTGAGCAGGCGCTGCAGGTCCGGCGGGGCCGGATCAGCGGCCGGATCGCCGGGGGGATCACCGCCGCTGGCTGGGGCGTCGGTGGCCGGCGTGGGCCGGGGACCGGTGCTCTGGCTGGAGCGATCAGCCAGCCGCGGCCGCTGACCGCGGGCGAAGGCCACGGCGATGGCGTCGCAGCGGTCGTTGTCGGGATCGCCGCTGTGGCCGCGCACATGGCGCAGGGGCACATCGGTCAGGCGGGCCCGGTCGAGCCGCTCCCAGAGGTCGCGGTTGAGCACGGAGCCGCCGGAGGCGGTGCGCCAGCCCTTGCGCTTCCAGCCATGGATCCAGCGGTCCAGGCCATCGATCAGGTAGCGGCTGTCGGTGCGGACCACCAGCTCGGGGTGGCGCGGCAGGGAGCGCAGCGCCTCCATCAGCGCCAGGGCAGCCGTGAGCTCCATGCGGTTGTTGGTGGTGGCGGGATCGGCGCCGCCCAGCTCCCGCACCGAGCCGTCCTCGAACCGCAGCAGGGCACCCCAGCCGCCTGGGCCCGGATTGCCGCTGCAGGCACCGTCACAGGCCGCGGCCACCACCCTCACCGGCTCATCCGCCACTGGACAACGCTCCGATCTCCGCTAGACAACCCCGTGATCTGTCCACATCCCCAAGGGGACAGGAGCATGGCGATGACCCTCAGGTTCAGGCTCAAGCGACGCTACCTGGCAGCAGCGGGGGCACTCTCCCTGGGTGCCGCCGGGGCGGCCGTGCTGCCCCAGCAGTTCGCCCGGGCCGCGGCACGCTTCGACAGCGCCCCCGTGGACGCGGAGCGCAGCATCGCCCTGGCCCAGCCCCTGAGCGGCGATCGCTGGAACCTGGTGCTGATGGAGCAGCTGGAACCCGCCCCCCCCTGCTGGCGGCGTTTCGAGGATGGGTCGGTGACCACCTACGAGAAGAACCTGCCCGCCAGCACCTGCGGCCTCTACTCCTCGAGCAGCGCCTACTCGCTGCGCATCGCCGGCGACGACCTCAGCCATCCCTGGCGGCTGCGGGTGGAGAACCGCGACGGGCGGATCGAACTGCTCGCCAGCAGCCCCGACCAGTCCGCACCGCTGCTGGTGGGCAGCGCCCAGCCCGCCGGCGATGGCCTGGTGGAGCTGCAACTGGCCGAGGGCTGGAGCTTCGAACGGCGTGTGTTCGAGGGCCAGAGCCTCAACCACCTCTATGTGAGCAATGCGGAGCCGCTGCCGGTGCTGCTGGCACGGGCCAACAGCGGCGAAGGTCCTCTGCTCGGTCTGGCCACCCCGCCGCCGCCGCCCAGCCCGGTGGAGAGCGCCACCCGGCTGGCCGCCAGCGGCGCTCGGGGCGGCCGCACCCAGCCCACGGGTTCGCGGCTGGCGCGGCTGGAGAGCCTGCGGCTGGGGCGCTCCCGTGAGCGTTCCTGGGAGCAGCAGAGCGGCGACGCGGAGGAGGGCGGGGTGATCGCCCTGCAGGTGGTGCCCTACCGGCCCTGAGCCCAGTTCAGCGAGTGTCCCCGAGGTCTTGCAGCAGCACAACCGGGCTTTTAACTTGCTGGAGTGTGAGGAGTGCGGAACGACCATTCCGGGGTCGAAACGAGGACAGACTCCCGGAATCCGTTCCAACCCCTGCTCCCCGCCTTTGGCGGGGTTTTTTTTGTCCGCGAAGTTGTCCGCGAAAAAGCCGGCCCCTCGGGGCCGGCGGTGGTGGGCCGCAGCAGCGGCGGCCCATCAACGGCAGACGGTCACTTGATGGTGACCTTGCCGCCGGCCTCCTCGATGGCCTTCTTGAGGGCTTCGGCATCGTCCTTGGAGACGCCTTCCTTCACCGCCTTGGGAGCGGCTTCCACGAGGGCCTTGGCGTCACCCAGGCCCAGGCCGGTGGCTTCGCGGACGGCCTTGAGCACCTTGATCTTGGCGGCGGCGTCGAAGCCGTCGAGGATCACGTCGAACTCGGTTTGCTCCTCGACCGCCTCAGCGGCGGCGGCAGGAGCGGCGGCCATCACCACGCCGGCGGATGCGGCGGCGGACACGCCGAAGGCCTCCTCGATCTGCTTGACGAGCTCGGAGGCTTCCAGCAGGGAGAGGGTTTTGAGCTGGTCGAGAATCTGGTCAGTGGTAGCGGACATGGTTGGGAATCAGCAACAGATCTGTGGGGAACAGTCGGATCGATGGAGCCCGGCAGGGCCGATCGCGGGGAAAGCCTCAGGAGGCCGAACCCTCGCCGTCGGCGTGCTGTTTGAGCGCCCGGGCGAGACCGGAGGGAACTTCGTTGATGCCCACCGCCAGCTTGGTGGCCACGGCATTGATCGCACCGGCGACCTGGGCCATGAGCACCTCCTTGGAGGGCAGATCCCCGATGGCCTTGATGTCGGTCTGGGAGAGGAGCTTGCCTTCGAACAGGCCGCCCTTCACATCCGACTTCTTCGTGTCCTTCTGGAAGGACTGCAGGGCCTTCACCGCACCACCCACGTCGCCCTTGACGAGCACGAAGGCGTTGGTGCCGGTGAGCAGGGAATCGAGTTCCGACCAGGCGCTGTCACCATCAATGGCCCGGCGCATCAGGGTGTTCTTGGTCACCTTGCACACACCGTTGCTGGCCTGCAGACGGGTCCGCAGGTCAGACATCTCCTTGATGGTCAGGCCCTTGTAATCGAGGACCAGCGCCATTTCGGCCTCACCGAGGAGCCCCTTGAGCTCTTCGACGATCTGTTGCTTGCTCTCCAGAGTGCGGCCCATAGGGAAGGAACGGATCGGGGGAACAAGCTGGGTACGCGGCCCTGGACGCCCCTTGCGGGACTCGAGGCCGCTGCACGTTCCGGCGCCGAACAGTTCGACAGCGGCGTGATGCCGCTGCACTGGAGGCTGAAACCTGTCGCGTTCACCTCGGCGGGACTTACGCCTGACGACTCAGCGAGCCGGGAACCCGGCCAACCGATCGATCAGACAACCTGCTGTCTGGGGTAGGGCGCATGCCCGTCTGGCCGTAGCCAGCTTGAAACCCTATCACCCCTCCTGCTTGATGTCCTGCAGGGCGGTGAAGTCCACCTGCACCGAGGGCCCCATGGTGGAGGTGACATAGAGGGAACGCCAGTAGCGGCCCTTGGCACCGCTGGGCTTGTTGCGGTCGATCGTTTCCTGCAGCGCCTTGAGGTTGTCGAGCAGCCTGGCGACATCGAAGCTGGCCTTGCCGAAGCGCACGTGCACGATGCCGGTGCGGTCGGCGCGGAACTCCAGCTTGCCGGCCTTGAACTCGGCGATGGCGCCGGCCAGGTCGGTGGTGACGGTGCCGGCCTTGGGGTTCGGCATCAGGCCGCGGGGACCGAGCACCCGGCCCAGCTTGGCCACCTTGGGCATCATGTCCGGAGTGGCGATCAGCAGGTCGAAGTCCATCTGCCCCTGGGCGATCGACTCCACCAGGTCCTCGTCGCCGGCCAGGTCGGCCCCTGCGGCCTTGGCGGCGGCAACCGCTTCACCGCGGGCGATCACGGCGATGCGGATGGTCTGGCCCGTGCCGTGGGGCAGGGCCACGGTGGTGCGCAGCTGCTGGTCGGTGTACTTGGGATCGATGCCGAGGCGCACGTGGGCTTCGATCGTCTCGTCGAACTTGGCCGTGGCATTGGCCTTCACCAGTTCGAGGGCCTCGAGCGGGGCATAGGCCCGGTCGGCCACCTTGGCGGCCAGGTCGGTGTAGCGCTTGGAGATTCTGGGCATGGCTGGGATGGGGTGCGGGCGACCGGATGGTCTCCCCCGGGTCGGGTGAACGGTGAAGTCAGTCGTTGATGGCGACGCCCATGTTGCGGGCGGTGCCTTCGATGATGCGCATGGCCGACTCCACGCTGGTGCAGTTGAGGTCGGGCAGCTTGGTCTTGGCGATCTCCTCGAGCTGGGCGCGGCTGATGGCACCCACGGAACCCTTGGAAGAGGTGGCGGCACCCTTCTCGATGCCGGCGGCCTTGGAGATCAGCACCGAGGCGGGCGGGGTCTTGGTGATGAAGGTGAAGCTGCGGTCTTCGAAGACCGAGATCTCCACCGGAATCACATAGCCGGCCTTGTCCTGGGTGCGGGCGTTGTACTCCTTGCAGAACGCCATGATGTTGACCCCGTGCTGACCGAGGGCGGGGCCCACCGGCGGCGCCGGGTTGGCTTTGCCGGCCTGGAGGGCCAGCTTGATTACAGCAACGACTTTCTTGGCCATCGTCTGGGGCTAGGGGGCGGATCTGCGGATGACCCCCATCGCCGGGGGTGTGCGGGAGACGGCCGCCCTCCGCAGGGAGACGGCCGCTGAGCCGGGGCCGCCGCCTCAGCTCTGCTTGCTGATCTGGGAGAACTCCAGTTCCACCGGGGTTTCCCGGCCGAAGATCGAGAGCAGGGCCTTGAGCTTGTTGCGGTCGCCCGACACCTCGATCACCTCGCCCTGGAAGTCCTTGAACGGGCCGGCGGTGACCAGGATCTGGTCGCCCTCGGTGAGATCCACCTTCACCACAGGCTTCTTCTCGGCGGCACGCTTGAAGATCCGGTCCACCTCCTGGCGGCTCAGGGGCCTGGGCTTGATGTGGCCGCGGGCCCGGGCGGTGGCGCGGCGCTCCTCGGCCCCAACGAAATTGATCACGTTGGGGGTGCTGCGCACGGCCATCATCGTGTCCTCGTCGAGCACCATGCGCACCAGCACGTATCCGGGGAACACCTTCTCCTCGGTGCTGGTGCGGTTGCCGTCCTTCTTGATCTTCACCCCCGGGGTCTGGGGGATCTCGATCTCGAGGATGCGGTTGTCCACGCCCAGGGTCACGGCCCGCTGCTCCAGGGTGGCCTTCACCTTCTTCTCACAGCTGGAGGCCACCTGCACCGCATACCAGCGGGCCACCTGGCGTTTCTCGGCCTGCTCAGCGGCGACGGCCTCCAGCGCCTCAGCGCTGGCGGCGGCACTGACAGGGGCAGCGTTCACCGGGGTGTCGCCGTCGGCGGTGATGCTGGGGCTCTCAGGCAGGGACTCGGACACGGGGCTCACGGGAAGGATGTCGGCGGCGATCGGCGGGACGCGGGATGGGACAGACGGGGTGGGACACAACAGTGGCGAACAGCGGGCGGGTGGCTCAGCGGAACACCTGGGAGGAGGCCCATCCGAAGAAGCGGTCGATGGCGGCAATGGCCGCAGCCGACAGTCCCACCATCAGGATCACCGCCACCGACTCACTGAACAGTTGCTGACGGCTCGGCCATACCACCTTGCGCAGCTCGTCGAGGGTGGCTGCGGCGAACCCGGACGGCTGCGGCTCGGCGGAGTCGGCCGCGTCGGCCAGCCCCTCGCCCGCAGCATCGGCCCCGCGCCCGGGTACGGGCTCGGTGGCCGTGACGGCCTCCTCACGGGGCTGGGGGGATTGGGGCGAGTCGGGCTCCACGGCGGGCTCGGCTGGGGTGGGCAATCGGGACGCCGCGGCTGACGTCTGTGCGTCTGGACAATCGCCCACCCTACCGGAGGGCCTGGAAGCTCAGCTCACCGCCCCCCGCAGGGGCCAGCTCCACCCGCACACCGCCGGCGCCGCTGAAGCGCTCCGCCAGCAGTTCGGTTGCCAGGGGATTCTCGAGGCGGCGGCGCAGCACCCGCCGCAGCGGCCTGGCACCGTATTCGGGCTCGTAGCCCTGCTCCGCCAGGGCCTGCACCACCGGCTCCTCCACCACCAGCTCCAGCCCCTGCTCGGCCAGCAGGGCGCCCAGCTCCGCCAGCTGCAGGCGCACGATGCGCTGCAGATCGGCGGCCGCCAGGGGCCGGAAGCGGATCACCTCATCGATGCGGTTGAGGAACTCCGGCCGGAAGTGGCTGGCCAGGGCGGCCTCCACCGCCTGCTCCAGCTGCCGCTCGCGCTGCGCGGGATCCCCCCCGGCACGGGCGTTCTCGAGGATCGCCCGGCTGGCCAGGTTGCTGGTCATGATCACCACGGTGTGGCGGAAGTCCACCGTGCGCCCCTGGGAGTCGGTGAGCCGGCCGTCGTCGAGCACCTGCAGCAGCAGGTTGAACACCTCGGGGTGGGCCTTCTCCACCTCATCGAGCAGCAGCACCGCATAGGGACGGCGACGCACGGCCTCGGTGAGCTGACCGCCCTCCTCGTAGCCCACGTAGCCCGGGGGCGCCCCCACCAGCCGGGCCACGGCGTTGCGCTCCATGAACTCGCTCATGTCGAGCCGCACCAGGGCCTCCTCCTCGTCGAACAGCGCCGCCGCCAGGGCCTTGGCGAGTTCGGTCTTGCCCACACCGGTGGGGCCGAGGAACAGAAACGAGCCCACCGGCCGGGTGGGGGCCTGCATGCCGGCCCGGGCCCGGCGGATCGCCGCCGCCACCGCCGTCACCGCCTCCGCCTGGCCGATCACCCGCTCCTCCAGGCGGGCCTCCAGCTCCAGCAGCTTCTGGCGTTCCCCGGCCAGCAGCCGCTGCACCGGGATGCCGGTCCAGCGGCCCACCACATCGGCGATGTCACCGGCCTCCACCTGCTCGCGCAGGATCGACTCACCGCTGCGCTGGTCGGCCAGCTGGTCGGCCTCCAGGGCCTCCCGGCGCTGCTGCACGGCCTGAAGCCGGTCCACCTGCAGGCGGGCCGCCTCCTCCCAGGCACCGTCGCGCTCGGCCTCGGCGATGGCCTGACGCAGATCCTCCTCCTCCTGAAACAGCTCACGCAGTGCGTCGAGCTGCTCACGCTCGCGGCGCCAGCGCTCCTGCACCCGCTGCAGGGCCTCGGTGGCGCGCTGCCGCTGCTGCTGCAGCTCCACCCGTTCGGCCTGGGGCGCCGCCTCGGCCGAGAGCAGGGCCAGCTCCACCCGACGCAGCTCGGCCTCCGCGGCCTCCACCGGCTCGGGCTTGGAGGTCACCTCCATGCGCAGCTGGGCGGCGGCCTCATCGATCAGGTCGATGGCCGAGTCGGGCAGGCTGCGGTCGCTGATGTAGCGGTCGGCGAGCCGGGCGGCCGCCACCAGCGAGCCATCGCTGATGGTGACGCCATGGTGCAGCTCGTAGCGCTCCTTGAGGCCGCGCAGGATGGCCACGCTGGTCTCCAGGTCGGGCTCGCGCACGACCAGCTGCTGGAAACGCCGCTCCAGGGCCGGATCCTTGGCGATGCTGCGGCGGTACTCCTCGGAGGTGGTGGCGCCGATGCAGCGCAGCTCGCCCCGGGCCAGGGCCGGCTTGAGGATGCTGCCGGCATCGGCACTGGAGCGATCGCTGCTCACCACGGTGTGCAGCTCGTCGATGAACAGGATCACGCCGGGATCGGCGTCGCGCACCTCCGCCAGCACGCCGCGCAGGCGCTCCTCGAACTGGCCGCGGAACTTGGCGCCGGCGATCAGGGCCCCCAGATCGAGGGCCACCAGACGCTGGCCGAGCAGGGCTTCGGGCACCTCGCCGGCCACGATGCGCTGGGCCAGCAGTTCCACCACGGCGGTCTTGCCCACTCCGGGTTCGCCCAGCAGCACCGGGTTGTTCTTGCTGCGGCGCGAGAGCACCTGGATCAGGCGGCGGATCTCGGCGTCGCGGCCGATCACCGGATCGAGCTCGCCGGCCCGGGCCGCGGCGGTGAGATCACGGCCGTAACGCTCCAGGGCCGTGGGTTCGACCTCCTCCGCCTCCAGGCGAAGTCCCGCAGCAGCCGGCTGGCCGTCGCCGCCGCGGACCGTGACCGGGGCGGGGGTCGCGGCGGCGGCCGGCGCGTCGATCCAGGCATCGCCCCGCCCCGCGCCGACCGGGGCTGTGCGCACGGCGCTGGAGTCAGCGCGGCGGGGCTCGGGTGCCGGCTCCGGGCTCTGCCGCGGTTCCGCGGCCGACACACCCGGCCGCAGGCAGCGCAGCAGCTGCTCCTCACCCAGCCCCTCGGCCGCCAGCACGGCCGCAGCCAGACGCGGGTCATCCAGCAGGGCCAGCAGCAGGTGGGGCAGGTCGATCAGCCGTGAGCCCCAGGCGGCCCGGCGCCGGTCGGCCTGCTCGAGCAGATCCTCGAGGGCATCGCCCACGTAGAGCTCGGTGCCCTGGCCGCCGGGCTGCTCGATGCAGAAGCTCTCCACGGCATCGAGCACCCGGTCGGCATCGATCGGGAGGCGTTGCACCCAGCCCCCGAACCGCCGGTCGAGCAGCAGGGCCTGGAGCAGGTGCTCCACGTCCATGGCGCCGTGGCGCCAGCGGCGGGCGGTGTCCTGGGCGGCCAGCAGCAGCTCCCAGGCGTCGTCGCTGAAGCGCTCGGGTTCACGGGTGAGGCTGCCGGGCAGCTGCTCTTCGGCCAGGACGGGGGAATCGCTGCGCATCTCAGGCGGCGGCGCGGGAGGAGAGCTCGATCAACTCCACCTTGTAGCCATCCGGGTCCTCCACGAAGGCGATCACGGTGCTGCCGTGCTTCATCGGTCCCGGTTCGCGCACCACCCGGCCACCCCTGGCGCGGATGCGCTCACACACGCCCTCGATGTCATCCACCCCCAGGGCGATGTGGCCATAGGCATCGCCCAGCTCGTAGCTGCTGGTGTCCCAGTTGTGGGTGAGCTCCAGCACCGTGTGGTCACTCTCATCGCCGTAGCCCACGAAGGCCAGGGTGAAGCGGCCGCCGGGATAGTCCTTGCGGCGCAGCAGGCGCATGCCGAGCACGTCGGTGTAGAAGGCCAGGGAACGCTCCAGATCTCCCACCCGGAGCATGGTGTACAGCAGTCGCATGGGCGCGGTGGTGACGGGGTGGAACGGCAGGGGAAGGAGGGGCTCCGAGGACCTGGTGGGACCGCGGGGCCGGCCGGGCCAGGCCTCTTCCCCGGGGCCATTCTGGTCGCGCGGATGATCGGGGCGGGTCTGCCTGGTCGCTGGGCCGGGGCCGCGTGGGTTGGCCCCCCGGTGCCAACGCGGTGCCAACTCGGTGCCCGCCGGCACTCCGGTGTCACCGGGGGGGGCCCATAGGATCCCCTCCAGAAACCCCGATGCCGGCCCTGTGATCGATTCTCTCGACCTTGTGATCGACACCGTCGTGGCCCGCGAGGTCCTGGATTCCCGCGGCACCCCCACCGTGGAGGCCGAGGTGCTGCTGGAGGGCGGCGCCAGCGGCCGGGCGATCGTGCCCAGCGGTGCCAGCACCGGCGCCCACGAGGCCCACGAGCTGCGCGATGGAGGCAGCCGCTACATGGGCAAGGGCGTGCGGCAGGCGGTGAGCAACATCGAGGAGAAGATCGCCCCCAGCCTCTGCGGCCTCAGCGCCCTGGATCAGGCGGCCGTGGATGCGGCCATGATCGAGCTGGACGGCTCCGACAACAAGAGTGCCCTGGGTGCCAACGCCATCCTGGCGGTGAGCCTGGCCACCGCCAGGGCCGCCGCCAACGGCGTGGGTCTGCCCCTCTACCGCTATCTGGGCGGCCCGATGGCCACCCTGCTGCCGGTGCCGCTGATGAACGTGATCAACGGCGGCGCCCACGCGGCCAACAGCCTGGATTTCCAGGAATTCATGCTGGTGCCCCATGGCGCTCCCAGCTTCCGGGAGGCGCTGCGCATGGGCACCGAGGTGTTCCACGTGCTCAAGGGACTGCTCAAGGACAGGGGCCTCAGCACCGCCGTGGGCGATGAGGGCGGCTTCGCCCCCGACCTGGGCAACATCGAGGCCGGTGAACTGCTGGTGCAGGCGATCGAGAAGGCCGGCTACCGGCCCGGCGACCAGATCTCCCTGGCCCTGGATGTGGCCAGCACCGAGTTCCTCAAGGATGGCCGCTACGCCTTCGACGGCGGCAGCTACAGCAGCGCCGAGATGGTGGACCAGCTGGCGGCGCTGGTGAGCCGCTTCCCGATCGTGTCGATCGAGGACGGCCTGGCCGAGGACGACTGGGACGGCTGGGGCCTGCTCACCGAGAAGCTGGGCGGCACCGTTCAGCTGGTGGGGGACGACCTGTTCGTGACCAACACCTCCCGCCTGCAGCGGGGCATCGATCTGGGGGTGGCCAACTCGATCCTGATCAAGGTGAACCAGATCGGCTCCCTCACCGAGACCCTGCAGGCGATCGACCTGGCGGGGCGGGGCGGTTACACCAGCGTGATCAGCCACCGCTCCGGGGAAACCGAGGACACCACCATCGCCGATCTGGCGGTGGCCACCCGCGCCGGCCAGATCAAGACCGGCTCCCTGAGCCGGTCAGAGCGCGTGGCCAAATACAACCAGCTGCTGCGCATCGAGGATGAACTGGGCAGCCAGGCCGTCTACGCCGGTGCTGAGGATCGAGGCCCCCGCGGCAAGGCCTGAGTCGGCTGGACAGCGGGAACCGGGGCTGACGGTTCAGCCCTGGCCGCTGCCCATGCCCGGAAGCTGATCAAGGCGGCCATCGCGCTGCAGCCGGCCCTGCAGCTTCAGCCAGCTCAGACTCACCGGAGCACCCAGCACAAGGGGCACGGCCACCAGGGCCGGTCGGGCACTCACGGCCAGCAAGGCGGCCGCCACCGCCAGGCCCGCCAGCAGCATCGACTGACCGGCCACCTGCTGGGCCAGCGCCAGGCGCCGCAGCAGGCGGTCGGTCTCACCGGCGCGGATCTGCACCTGAAGATCACCCTGCTCGATGCGCGAGAGGCTCTCGTCCAGCCGCCGGGGGATGCCCAGGGCACGGCTGCCCACCTCAGCCGCCTGGCGTGAGATCTCCCCGAACAGATCGGAACCGCCCGATCCGCCGCCTGCACCACCGGGTCCAGCGCTCGAGGTCATCAGGGGGAGCAGGTAGGGGCGGGCAATCGACACCAGGCTAAAGCCAGGATCCAGGCTCCGCCCCACACCCTCGAAGGTGGAGAGGGCCCGCATCACGAAGATCAGCTCCGGCGGCACGCGGAAGGGCTGGCCATAGACCAGCGAATAGAGATCACCCGAGAGCTTGTTGATCACATTGGCTGAGAAGGGCGGCGTCAGAGCATCGGTGAGCATCACCCGCACCAGGCGCCGCACCGGGCCGGGGTCCACCCCCGCCGCGATCACCCCGGCAGCCTGCAGTTCCTGCACCAGGGAGCCGGCATCACGCCCGGCGGCGGCCCGCACCATCCGGCCCAGGCGGGAGCGCAGCCGGCCGGAGATCTGCCCCATCATCCCGAAGTCGTAGTAGATGAGGGCGCCGTCGGCGGCCACCGCCAGGTTGCCCGGGTGGGGATCGGCGTGGAAGAAGCCGAAGCGCACCAGCTGCTGCAGGTAGCTGGCGGCGCCCTTCTCGGCCACCCCGGCCGGATCGATGCCACCCGCCAGCAGGGCCTGGCGGTCGGTGACCTTGATGCCGGGCACGTAGTCGAGGCAGAGCACGCGGCGGGAACTGAGCTCCCAGATCACCGCCGGGATGCGGATGCCGGGGTCGTCGAGGAACTGCTGGCGGAAGCGGGCGGCATGCTCGGCCTCCAGGCGGAAATCCAGCTCCCGCAGCAGCACCCGCCGGCATTCCTTGGCGATGCCCACCCAGTCGCGGCCGCGGCCCCAGCGGGGATGGCGCTGCACCAGGGCGGCCACCTGCTGGAGCACCTCCAGGTCCAGGCGGAACAGGTGCTCCAGCCCCGGCCGCTGCACCTTGAGCACCACCTGACGGCCACTGCGCAGGCTGGCGCGGTGCACCTGGGCCAGGCTGGCGGAGCCCAGGGGGCTGGGATCCAGATCGATGATCTCGGCGCAGCGCTCGCCCAGCTCCGCCTCCAGCAGCTCCTGCACCACGGCGAAGGGGAAGGCGGGCACACGGTCCTGCAGCAGGGCCAGTTCCTCCACCAGCTCCGCCGGCAGGACATCGGGCCGGGCCGAGAGCAGCTGGCCCAGCTTGATGAAGGCGGATCCGAGGGCCAGGAACTCGGCGGTGAGCCAGCGCGCCCGCCGGCGGGCGCGCTGGGAACGGCGCTCGGGGGTGCGGCCACCCGGATAGGTCCAGCCCTGGCCGTCCCACCACAGGCCCAGGCTCAGGCGCAGGGCCAGCCACCAGATGCGCAGCGGACGCCAGAGCAGGGGGCGGGCGATCACGACACCTGGTCGAGGCGACGACTGAAGCCGGCCACCTGGGCCCTCAGAGCGTCGATGCTGTGCTGCAGTTCGGCCGGCGATGCCAGCGGCGACTCCGGGTCACGGGCATGGGGCCCGGCCGGGTCGGACCCGGAGCTGCCGCGCTCGAGCCGCTCGGCCTCCTGCTCCACCTCCTCCCAGAACAGCCGCAGCTCGCGGCGCGCCTGCTCGGGAGCGTCCTGCAACACCACGGCGGCATTGGCGACCGCATCCAGCAGGCCGCTGCCGAGACGTGCACCCAGCCGGGCGACCGCCGCCTGGATCAGGGTCTGGGGAGCTGGCATCGGGGCCGCCTGCAGCTGGGGGAACTGTGGCAGATGGAGCCCTCAGGGGGTGAGCAGCTCGGGCCGCGGCGGGCGTGGCGGATCCAGGGGCGGCAGGGGGTCATCCGCGGGCGGGGGGGCTGACGCTGGAGCGGGCAGTGGCAGGGGGGCGGGGGTGGGCTCCAGCTCACGGCTGAGCGGAGCCTCCAGCCGCTCACGCTGTCGCTCGGCTTCCAGCTCCTGCTCAAGCCGGCGCCGCTCGGCCTCGGCCTTGCGCTGCTGCTCTTCCTGCTCCAGAGCACCGAGATCGCCGCGGATCGACCGCGGCTCCTCGCCCAGCTTCAGCCGCAGGCTCTCCAGGGTGGTTCCCGGGAACTCCCGCATCCGGAACGACGCCACCAGCTGGACCCCCCGGGGCAGCTCCAACCGCATCAGGCGCTGCACCACGCCGTAGCCGAGACCGAAGCAGAATCCCGCCACCAGCGCCATCTTCCAGGGCTGCGGCAGTACCGGCGGGGAGGAGCGAACCGGGGCGGGATTCACCATCGGCTGAGACTAGGTCGTGTAATCGGCGTTGATGCGCACGTACTGATCGGACAGATCACAGCCCCAGGCCACACCCTCGCCGGCTGCATCACCCACCCGCAGCCGGATCAGCACCGTGTCGCCGCCGGGTCCGCTGCCGCCCAGGTAGGCGCCGGCGGCCCGCTCGCGCAGGTAGGCGGAGGCGGCGGGCCGATCGAAGGGCAGCGGCTCTCCGGCGGCCATCAGCTGGTGCTCACCGAGCCAGAGCGCCACCGCCGCGGGATCGAAGGGCACGCCGGCCCGGCCAGCGGCGGCCACGATCCGGCCCCAGTTGGGGTCGCGGCCGTGCACGGCGCACTTCACCAGCGAGGACCCGCAGACGGTGCGGGCGATGGCGCGGGCACCGGCCTCGTCGGCGGCCCCCTCCACCCGCACCTCGATCAGGCAGGTGGCACCCTCGCCATCGCGGGCGATCGCCCGCGCCAGGTGCTGCAGCACGGCCGTGAGGCCGGCCAGCAGCGCCCCGTCGTGCTCAGGGTCCAGGGGCTCGCCGGCGGCGAAGGCCAGCAACGTGTCATTGGTGCTGGTGTCGCCATCCACCGTGATCGCGTTGAAGGAGCGATCCACCGCCCGGCGCACCATCGGCTGCCACCGCTCGGCCGGCACCCCGGCATCACAGCTGAGATAGCCCAGCATCGTGGCCATGTTCGGGTGGATCATCCCCGAGCCCTTGGCCATGCCGCCGATGCGCACCGTGCGGCCGCCGAGGGTGGCCGCCAGGGCGATCTCCTTGGGCACGAGATCAGTGGTGAGGATCGCCTGGGCCGCGGCGGCGCCACCCTCCGGACTGAGGGCCGCCGTCAGGGGATCGAGGCCCGCCACCAGGGTGTCCATCGGAATCGGCACGCCGATCACGCCGGTGGAGCAGATCAGCACCTCCTCCGGCTGCAGGCCCAGGCGCTCCGCCGTGGCCTGGGTGGCGATCAGGCTGTCGGCCAGGCCCCGCCCGCCGGTGCAGGCGTTGGCCTGGCCGGAGTTGGTGAGCACCGCCCGGGCCCGGCCGCCCGAGGCCTGCAGGCGCTCGGCGCAGAGGTCCACGCAGGCGGCCCGCACCAGGGAGGTGGTGAAGGTGCCGGCGCACACAGCGCCTTCAGGGGCCAGCAGCAGGGAGAGATCCGGATTGCCCGAGGGTTTGAGGCCGGCGGTGAGGCCGGCGGCCAGGAAACCTGCGGGGGCGGCGATACCGCCGGGGATCGGGGTCCAGGGGTGGGTCAACGGGCCGGGGCGGTGGAGCCATCCTGAAACGCGGGCGGGCGGCCGCACCACTGCCCAGACTGAACCGGCAGCGACAGGGGCCGTGGAGCGGGCGATGGATGCAGACGCGCCTCTGGAGCGGGAGGCCGCTCTGGAGCGCGCTCCCCACAACGGGTTCGCTGCCGGGCTCGATGCCGAGGCGGTGGCGATCTGCCGGCGGCTGGCCGGGGTGCTGTTCCCCTGGGACATCACCCGCTCCCTGGAGCTGGCCCTGCTCAAGACCTTCTGTCTGCCCTCGGTCTCCGGGCTGCTGAGCCGCACGGGCGAATTCGGACAGCGGCCGCGCAAGCGCTACGACGACACCGGCCTGATGGTGGCCGAGCTGCTGCGCCATGGCCCCGACAGCCCGGCCGGTGCGGCGGTGATCAGCCGCATGAACCGCATCCACGGCGCCTACGCCATCACCAACGACGACTTCCTCTACGTGCTCAGCACCTTCGTGGCCGAGCCGATCCAGTGGCTGGAGCGCTACGGCTGGCGGCCCCTGCAGCCCGCCGAACGGCAGGCGCTGTTCCGCTTCTGGCGCCATGTGGGCGGGCGCATGGGGATCGCTGCCATGCCCGCCAGCCTGGAGGCCCTGCTGGCCCTCAACGCGCGGGTGGAACGGGAGCAGTTCCGGCCCGCCGCCAGCAACCGGACCGTGACCGAGGCCACCCTGGCGATGCTGCTGGCGGACTGGCCGGCGCCGCTGCGGCCGGCCGTGCGCCGGCTGCTGCAGGCGGTGGTGGAGCCTGAACTGGCGGCGCCGCTGGGCTGGCCCGCGCCCCCCACGGCATGGCGTCAGCTGGTGCGGGCCGCCCTGCGGCTGCGCAGCCGGCTGCTGAACCGCTGGCAGCGGCTGCGGCCGCCCCGGGGCAGCCGCTTCTACTCGCAGCGTCCCACCCCCAGCTACGGCAGCAGCTTCCGGCTGGAGCAGCTGGGACCGCCCACCAT